>DATBBY010000179.1:0-48898 GCA_036270765.1 Candidatus Acidiferrum sp. | reverse complement strand
CGAATCCGGATTAGTGAAATCGCCTGGCGTGGAGGCCAGATAAATCGTCGTCGTACCTGTTCGGTCCACAATCCGCAGCGGTCCGTTGGCAACGGCCGTGATGGTCGTGGCTTCAGTATAGAAAGTGAATTGCAACGACGGATCCACGCCCGCCACCCCCGTGCAGATTTCCAAACTGGTTTGACGAAGCTGGAGTAGGAGTGCCGTTGATGACCTGTCCGACGTATTCCATCAGGATTTGTCCGTGGAAAGCGCTGCTTGCCCATAGAGGCGCGCTGGCGCAGACGATTGCAAGCGCTACAACCGCGAGCCAAAGTTTCTTGAGGCTGATTCTAGTTTTCATCTGTCTCCTTTCAGACCTGTTGCGGAGAATTAGCTCGCTTTTCGATCGATTGCAATGAAGTGCGCCTCAAGCTTGGCTCAAGTTTGACTCAAGATGGTCTTAATGCGGCAAACGCCTGAAACAAAGGCAGATATCTTTCCTGGTGTACGATCGGTCCACGGAGAGCGGCATGCCTGCGGTTTCGAGCTCAAGTTCGGCCAATTCGAACTGGACTTGCGGAGCTATGAACTGAAACGCGATGGTGAGCCATTGCGGCTTGAGAAGATCCCGATGGAGTTGCTGATTTTCTTGGTCGAACATCACGGCCAACTGGTTACCAGAGAGCAAATCATCGAGAGGCTGTGGGGCAAACAGGTCTTTCTGGATACTGAGCAAGGCGTCAACACGGCGATTCGAAAAATCCGCCAGATTCTGCTGGACGAACCTGAAAAGCCACCATTCCTGGAGACGGTCGTAGGAAAGGGCTACCGTTTTGTCAACAATGTTACGGCAAAGGGGAACGAACCTCCGCCGTCGCGTGAGGACCTGCCACCTCCGCATGGCCCACCGATGACGCGCAATCGCACCAGGGACATTTGGCTGATTGGGACAGTAAGTGTGCTCCTTCTCTTAGGGGTTATCCTCTGGGCAATGTGGTATCGGATTGGCTGGGCAGCAAAACCACGAATTACAACTTCGTTCCATTCGATTGCGGTGCTTCCCCTCGAAAACTTGTCTGGGGATCCATCTCAGGAGTACTTTGCCGATGGCATCACAGACGCGCTCATCACTCAATTGGCCAAGCTTCACAGGTTGCGTGTCATCTCTCGTACTTCGATCATGCAATACAAGAGCTTGCGGAAGCCACTTCCAGACATCGCTCGCGACTTGAATGTCGATGCCGTAGTCGAGGGTTCTGTGTCCCCTTCTGGCAATCGCGTTCGCGTCACCGCGCAATTGGTTGACGCCCATGCCGACCGCCACCTGTGGGCGGAAGAATATGACCGTGATCTGCGTGAAATCCTCAGTTTGCAGAGCGAACTTGCGCGCGACATCGCCGAAAAGGTTCGCACCAACATTTCATCGGAGGAGCAGTTGCTCATGGCCCGCGCCGGAACGGTTGAACCGGCAGCCTATGAAAGCTATCTCCGTGGCGCTCCTTCTGGAACCAACGCACGCCTGCCGGCTTGAAGCAATCAATCACTCATTTCCAGCACGCCATCGAATTGGATCCCCTCTATGCCGAAGCGTATTCGGGTCTGGCTGATGCTTACACTGCACTTGGCTACACCAGCTACTGGGCGCCAAAAGATTCCTTTCCGAAAGCTCGCGAATTCGCCAACAAGGCACTCCAAATTGATTCAAGTCTCGCCGAGGCACGCGCCTCTCTGGCCTACGTCAAGCTGTACTACGACTGGGATTGGAAGAGCGCAGAAGAGGAATTGCAACGAGCAATTGACGTGAATCCCAACTACGCCACGGCCCACCACTGGTACAGCGTGCTCCTCACAGCTCGCGGGTCGCACGACAAGGCTTTGTCCGAGATTGGTCGCGCACACGAACTGGATCCCCTGTCCGTGCCGATCAACACCGACATTGGCTTTGAACTCTACTACGCGCGCCGTTACGAGGAGGCCATATCTGATTTGCGATCGTGCTGCAGACGAGCCCTAAATTTCCCCTGGCACATTTGTGGCTGGGTCGTGCGTACGAACAGAAGGGAATGTATTCCGAAGCCATTTCGGAATTCGAACAGGCAGGAACGGCTCTGAAAGATTGGCCGGTGATCATTGCGGCGGCCGGACATGCGTACGGACAATGGGGTCATAAATCGGATGCAACTGCCGCCTTGCACCGGATGAACGAACTGACGAAGGAAGAATACGTTACGCCGTATGGGATGGCGTTGATATTCGCTGGCCTGAATGACAGGGAGCAGGCGATTCACTGGTTGCTGCAGGCTTACGAAGACAGGTCCAACTGGCTGGTTTGGCTGAACCTAGATCCTCGTTTTGGCAATGTCCGCGCAGACCCTCGCTTTGCCGATTTGCTCCGACGCATGCACTTTCCAGGTAACTAGTTACGGCATCGATCGTATCCATTCTGTTCCCGGCTCCTTGAAACGAGATACGCGGAAGAATCTGGAAAGATTACGGAGATGGCCAGAACTAGTCGAGTAGATCTGGCTCGTCGCGGATGATGCGTGCCAAGAGCGGCTGAAACTGGAACCATCCAGCGAGATGATTTCCAACTTGCTGCCTGGTGGCGAGTGCGTGGGCATGATCGATTTTGACCGGCACACCGACGGCTTCGGCGAGCAATTGCGCCTGGCAACTTCTGTCCATGGTGATGAACCACCAGGCGGCCTCCTCCACGGTTTCGCCTACGGTGATCAAGCCGTGATTCTGCAGGATCGCGGCTTTGTGCGGGCCGAGAGCTTTCGCTATGCGCTCACCTTCAGAGGTTTCGTACACTACGCCGGTGAAGTCCGAGAACAAGCCATGGTCCTCGTAAAACGCGCAAGCGTCTTGGGTGATGGGATCGAGCAGACGGCCGAGTGTTGCCCACGATTTCCCGTACATGGAATGCGCGTGCGCAGCGGCAATTACGTCCGGGCGTGCGGCGTGTACTTGCGAGTGAATGGCAAACGCCGCGCCATTTACGGGATATTTGCCCTCGACGACTTGCCCACGATGATTTACTAAAATCAGGTCCGACGCGCGGATCTGGCCGAAGTGCATCCCAAAGGGGTTCACCCAGAAATGGTCCAGCCGTTCGGGATCGCGGGCGGTGATGTGACCTGCCACTCCTTCATCGAATGCGAAACGCGAAAACAGACGGAATGCAGCGGCGAGCATGCGCTTGCGATGCAGGCGCTCCTCGGCCGCGGTGGCAAATTTAGGCGGTTGCGGGGCGTTTGGTGCGGTGATGGGTGGTACTTTTGTAGGTGGTACGCGTGTGGGTGAGCCTGACATTTTTCCCTCCGGTGCGTAGAGAGTGACATTCTACCCGGCTTGCGCCAAATCCGGCACGTTGGAGATTGCTGATTGCCCGCCAAACTGATCTTACGATTCGGGACGAATTATCGCGGGGTTTGAGCCGAAGCAATGCTGGGACGGGATGCTATAATTCCTGATTCGATATGGCTAAAACCGCGTCTGAGAGCGCAGCGATTCCGCCGGAAGTGCTGGCTAAGTACGAGCCGGTCATTGGGCTGGAAGTCCATGTGCAGCTGCTGACCAAAAGCAAAATTTTCTGTGGGTGCGCGAACCGGTTTGGGGATGCGCCTAACAGCAATGTGTGTCCGGTGTGCTTGGGGCTGCCGGGGACGTTGCCGGTTTTGAACCGGCGCGCGGTGGTGATGGCTATGCGGGCTTCGCTAGCTATCAATTGCACGGTGCACGAGCATTCGCGGTTCGCGCGCAAAAATTATTTTTATCCAGACCTGCCCAAGGGTTACCAAATTACACAATATGAATTGCCGCTAGCGACGGGCGGGTGGATTGAGATTGAAGTAGCGGGGGCCAGGAAACGCATAGGGATTACGCGCCTGCATTTGGAAGAGGACGCGGCGAAGAATCTTCACGAAGGCTTTGCGGAATCGAGCACCAAGGCTTACATCGATTACAACCGCGGCGGAACGCCGTTGAGCGAAATCGTATCCGAGCCAGATATGCGCACGCCAGAAGAGGCGTATGCGTATCTCACGACGTTGCGGCAGATCTTGCTCTATACCGAGGTGAGCGATTGCAATATGGAGGAAGGGTCGCTGAGGTGCGACGCGAACGTGAGTGTGCGGCCGCGGGGGTCTGATGCTTTTGGCACCAAGGTGGAAGTGAAGAATCTGAATTCTTTTCGCTACTTGCAGAAGGCCCTGGAGTTTGAAATTGAGCGGCACATTGGGGTGTTGGAGGGCGGTGGGAAAATTATTCAGGAAACGCGTCTGTGGAATCAGGGCGACGGTCGCACCGTTTCGATGCGGTCTAAGGAAAAGGCGCACGATTATCGTTACTTTCCGGAGCCGGATTTGCTGCCGGTGCACATCAGCGCGGCGTGGCGGGAAGAGATTCAGCGGAGCTTGCCTGAATTGCCCGAGGCCAAGCGCGCGCGGTTGATGTCGGAATACAAAATTACGGCTTATGACGCGGGAGTTCTGGCTACGGGCATGGCGCTGGCTAATTATTTTGAGCGAGCCAGCAAAAGCGGGGCGTCCGGAAAAAATGTGGCGAACTGGATGCAAACGGAATTGTTGCGCAGATTGAACGATTCCGGGAAGCAGATTGAGGAAAGCCCGGTTTCAGCGGCGGCACTGAGCGAACTGGTGAAGCTGGTCGAATCCGGTCACATTACCGCGGCCATCGGAAAGAAAGTGTTTGCAACGATGTTTGAGTCGGGGCGAAGCGCGGCGGAGATTATTGCGGCGGAAGGTTTGGCGCAAACGGTAGACATAGCGGCAATCGAGCGGGCGGCGCGTGAAGTGATCGAGAAGAGCCCCGAGAATGTGGCGAAGTTCAACAGTGGAAATGAAGGGGTGTTCAAGTTTTTTGTAGGACAAGTGATGAAGGCCACAAGAGGTCAGGCGAATCCGCAGGTGGTAATTGATGTGGTCAGGAAGATTTTGTCAGCTTGATTCGTTTTGCAGGTGTGCGTGAGGACCAAGTCTTCGATCGACGATTTAACTTCAGTATTTAACTTCGGGGCGCCCTTCAGCTTTGTTCGATTGTAGGATGGAGGGGCTGCTAAAAATTCTGGAGCGGAAAACCGTCAGGCTGCGCAAGAGAACGAAGAGAGATTTCTCCACTGCGCGGACCGACACCTTCGCAGCAGCGAAGGTAGAAGAAAAGGCGTCGGTTTGCTTCGGTCCTGCCTGTGGCAGGCAGGCGAAATGACAAGTTTGCGGCGATGCTGACGGGTTGAGAACGTTGTATGAAGGCGGGCCGACAGGAACTACTTTTCGACTAATTTGGAGCGCTGCGCTTTGCGTGCTTCGGGACTTTTTGGGGTCCAGTCTTCGGGTGGAAATGCGACGCGCCAAAATCCGGGGCGGGGCTCAGAAAATTCCAGACCGACCTCAGCTTTACCTTCACGGACGTGACCGAGGAATGCGACGTGACACTCCTGCTCCTCTTCCGTCATGTTATGTCTCATACGCACTTTGCTGCCGCTAGTCAGCCGATGCTTCAGGGAAATTAGAGCGCCGTGCGCGTTTATGGCGAGAGTAGCAACGTGTTCCTCAAAGGGCTTGCCTTGCGGATCGGTACCACGAATGCGCACACCAACCTGCATTAATACGCGTTGGCTTCGGCGCCGCAAGGCAGGGTTCGGAGACCGGTTGGTTACCTGACTCATGAAAGATTCACCTATTAAACTATACGCAGCGGGAGGACCAAGTCGAGTGCTGCGTCAAAAACGGTATGCAAAAAGGATACGGTCCCCCCGGACAGGCCAGGAAGCACTTGTTTTTACCGGTTCCCGCTGAGAATCAGGTGCGTTTTGCGGCGGGCTGGGCGGGGTGGGCTTGCGGTCCCTGGCGCTGACCGATGGGGACGTAATGGCGCGTGTCGTAGCCAAGATAAATCTGGCGTGGGCGCGCGATTTTTTGTTCCGGGTCGAGAAGCATCTCTTCCCACTGGGAAATCCAGCCGGAAGTGCGCGGTATAGCGAATAACACCGGGAACATGGTCATGGGGAAGCCCATGGATTGATAAATCAGGCCGGTGTAGAAATCCACGTTGGGGTAGAGCTTGCGCTTGACGAAATAATCGTCTTCGAGAGCGATACGCTCGCACTCGAGAGCAATCTCGAGGAGCGGATTCTTACCCATCAGATCAAAAACTTCGTAGGCCACGCGCTTGATAATGCGCGCGCGAGGATCGTAGTTCTTGTATACGCGATGGCCGAAACCCATTAATTTCACTTCGCCGGCTTTTACGCGCTTGATGAACTCGGGGACTTTTTGTACCGAGCCGATTTCCATCAACATGCGCAGGACTTCTTCGTTGGCACCGCCGTGGAGCGGACCGTACAGAGCAGCGATCGCGGCAGCCGTTGCGGAATAGGGGTCAACATGCGAGCTGCCTACACCGCGAATGGTGTTGGTGGAGCAATTCTGTTCGTGGTCGGCATGAAGGATGAAAAGAACGTCGAGAGCATGCTCTAGCGTGGGATTGGGGCGGTAACGTGATTCGGTGGTGCGGAAAAGCATGTTCAGGAAATTACCTGGATAGCTGAGATCGTTGTCAGGGTAGACGAAGGGCATACCCAGGGAGTGGCGGTAAGAAAACGCCGCGATGGTGGGCATCTTGCCGATGAGGCGATAGGTCTGCTTCTTGCGAGATTCGGGACTAAAAATATCTTTGGCGTCGTGATAGTAGGTGGAGAGCGCGGCGATGGTGGAAATTAACATACCCATGGGATGGGCGTCGTAATGAAAGCCGTCGAGAAATTTCTTGATGCTTTCATGGATAAAGGTGTGATGGGTTACGTGGTAGGTCCAGTCCTTCAGTTGGGCTTCGTCGGGTAACTCGCCGTGAATAAGAAGATAGGCGGTTTCGAGATAGGTGCTTTTTTCGGCGAGATCCTCGATGGGGTAACCGCGGTAGCGCAGGATGCCGGCGTCGCCGTCGATGAAAGTAACTTTGCTGATGCAGGAAGCGGTGTTGTTGAAGGCGGGATCATAACTCATCATCCCGAAGTCGGCGGCATCGACTTTGATCTGGCGCAGATCGGCGGCGCGGATAGCGCCATTGACGATGGGAACTTCGTAATTTTTCCCGGTGCGATTGTCGGTGATGGTCAGCGTTTCGCGGGGTATAGCGGAACCCTCTGATTTTCTGGATTGAGTGGCGGACGGAGCGGATTCCATGCAAAACCTCGGAGGCAGCTGGACAGGTGCCTGCTTTCACTTTACACCAAAGAGGGTATAGGCGTGAATTCGGGAAGGACGGGGGATTTAGGAGAATGGAAACGCCCGACGCATTTACAATTATTTTTGATGCGCGTTCAATTGGTCGAGCTTGCGCTTTAGCTCCTCAAGTTTCTGCCCCGCTTCGCCGAGTTTGCCTTCCGCCGTTAGTCGCTGGTAGTCAGCGAGGTCTTTGGCGGCTTCTGCGATGATCGCGTCACGATCGGTCGCTGGCTTGGGGGAGGTGGTGGGTGCCACTGCGCTTCGTCCCGATTCCGCGGGCGTTGCAACGGCACTTAGCGATGAAGCCTCTCCCCCAAAAAGAGATCGCATCGCCGACTCAAATGTCGGCCCATACGCGAGCCGGTCTTGTAACGCCAGTACGACAAGACGCAATTCCGGCATGGGACTGCGCTCGGCCTGCAGGTAGATGGGCTCGGCATACAACAACGCGCGGCCGCAAGGAATTACGAGCAGAGTTCCCCGCCGCACGTGCGAGCCTTGTTGATTCCACAACGTCAATTGCCCTGACAACTGCGCGTTCTGATCGATGCGTGCTTCGATCTGCAGCGGGCCATCGACCAACCTGGTTTTTGGGAAGTCGTAAACTATGGTGTTGCCGTACTGCGCCCCGTCGCTGCGGCCAGCAATCCAGCCAATGAGATTATTCCGGTTGGCCGGCGTGAAGGGCAGAATCTCCACGAACTCCACGCCTGTTTCGCCCGGCAATTTCATCAGCACGAAGTTCGGCTCCATAGCCATGGTCTTCTGCTGACCGTTCTCGTCCATTCCAACTTCGGAAGCTACCGTCCACAAATCCTCGCGGTTGTAAAATACTTGCGGGTCGCTCATGTGATACAGGCCGTACACCGCGGCCTGCAGCTTCATCAACAACTCCGGATAGCGCACATGTTTGCGTAACGTCGGCGGCATGGTCGCAACATCCTTGAACAGATTCGGAAAAATCTGGCGGTACGCCGAGAGGATGGGATCCTGGGTGTCAAACACGTAGAACGTGGTGGTTCCGTCGTAAGCGTCAATGACCACTTTTACGCTGTTGCGCATGTAGTTGATCAGATTGTTGCCGAGCGTGTAGTGAGTCGCGTATGGAAAAGTGTCCGATGTCGTAAACGCGTCCATAATCCAGGACAGCCGCCCGTCGTCGCCGATGACTATGTAGGGATCTAAATCGTAAGTCAGGAATGGAGCCAGCGCGGTCACGCGATCCCGCACGTTGCGGCGCATCAGCAGCCGGCTCTGGGCGTTGATATCGTCGCTGAACGGAACCTTCGCAAGGTCGCCGCGGTCGGACGCAATGAGGATGCGCCGCAGGAAGCCGCCGAGACGGATGCCGCCATTCCCGTCGTACGACGTCAGGCTGTTGGTCTCTCCTTGCGGATAGTTGAATTCTTGCTGTCGCGTCTTCACGTACACATCGGTGTTGGTCAGTTCGCCGAAATAAATCTCGGGCCGCGTCACCTTAATACTCGGCACCGTGCTTTGGATCGGCATGTTACTGAGAATGAGTGTTGGCAGTCCTTCCGGAGTGAATCCATGGACTGGATTCATGGTGACACCGTAGCCGTGCGTGTAAATCAGCTTCTCGTTGATCCAGTTGCGGCTGCTCTCCGGGAGCTTCTCGACATTAAGTTCGCGCGCGGCGAGCATCACCTGGTGCACGGCGCCATCGATCTCGTAACGATCAATGTCAATGTCCGGAAAGTCGTAATAAGTGCGGATTTCCTGAATCTGACGCAGGGTGTCCTGAAGTGCGCGCCAATCCCAGAGGCGGATGTTTTGCAAGGTCGCCTGATTATTGGCCGGGTCGGTGGCTTCGACGGTCGTCTCCGCGGGAAATTCACGCTGCGCGACACGGTCTAATTCATAAGCCTGCCGCGTCAGATCAATGTTGTAGGAGATAAAAGGTCGCTCGCGAACCAGTTCATTGGGCTTTACGATAAAGTTGCCGACATACCACGCAATTATCTGCAATGCGAGATAAGAGACCGCGGCCGGAACGACCGCTGCGAACAGCCAGCGCATGCGCGGCGCTGATACGGCATTGGTAACGGCAATCGCAGCGCCAAGAATCAGCCCGATACAGACGACAAGCAGGCCCGCAAGCGTGACGTGTGCATCCGTGTAAGTCACGCCGCCAAAAATCGTGTGGTCGTCGAACAATCGTTCGAACCTGCCGATGTATACGCGCATTGCAAGGGTCAGCAACAGGAATGCAAACGCGATGGAGAACCCGCGCCAGGGCAACGGCAACTCGCCCCTTCCGAACACGCGCGTACTGCCAGTAATAAAAATGAAGAAAATCGCGATCACACAGGCAATCACGGCCAGCGTCAACAGCCAGCCGACGACGAATTGCCATGCGGGCAAAGTAAATAGATAGAAGTTTAACGGCCTCCCGAAAATCGGATCCACGATGCCGTTGGTGGGTGCCGCATACCAATAAAGCGCGAACGTGGACCATTCCAACATCATGTTCGTGCCAGTTACGAACGCGATTCCGAGCGTGACCACCAAGCCGATGGGGCGCAACATGCGCTCGACCGGCAGTCTTAAAGGCCGCCCTCCGACGAAAATCGGCCCACCTCCCAGTAAGTGGGGCTGGTACGCTCGCCACAAACCCAGGAACCATCCGTACAAAATAAAAAATGTGGTTGCGAAAAATACCGCGAAGACCAACCACTGCAGGCTTATGGTCTTTCGAAATACTTCCGAGTAACCGAGTGACCCAAACCACAGGGCGTCGACGTAATAAGACAACACCGTCCGGCTGCTGAAAAAGATGACGGCAAGAACGCCGAAGATAAATAAAAATACTCGTCGGCGCGGGCGCTGCCGTGGCCGTAAATGGATAGCTTCAGTCATTCGATTCCGCCTTTGGCGCGGTATTTGATCAAGAATTTTAGGCGGAGCGTATTGTACTGCGTCTGCAAACTTCTAACCGACACCACCCGCTCGGATATGCCACTGAACCGAATCATGCCCCTCAGGGACGAGCCGTCGCCTGAGGCTCCAGATCAGGCAGGAATGCCGTCAAAATGCCGATCGCCGGAAGAAATGCGCACACGTGGTACACAAACGTGAGTGACGTCAAGTCTGCCAATTTGCCTAACAATGCGGCTCCTACGCCTCCCAAGCCGAAGGCGAAGCCAAAAAACAACCCTGAAATCATCCCTACTCTTCCCGGAACCAGATCCTGCGCATAAACCAAAATTGCCGAAAACGCTGAAGCCAGAATCATTCCAATTACTATGCTCAAGACGGTGGTCCAAAACAGATTCACATAAGGCAGTAACAAAGTGAACGGCAGCACCCCGAGGATGGAAGCCCAGATGACGTACTTGCGGCCGATGCGGTCGCCGATCGGGCCGCCGGCGAACGTTCCCGCCGCCACCGCACCGAGAAAAATGAAAAGGTGAAGCTGGGCACTTTGCAGCGAGAGGTGAAACTTGTCGATTAGATAAAAAGTAAAGTAGCTGCTGATGCTCGCCAGATAAAAAAACTTTGAAAACATCAACGCGATCAATATAGCCATGGAGATGCCAATTTTCGCAGCGGGCAAGCCCGCATGATGCGTTGTGTGTGCGGAGCCGGTAACGCGGCCATACAAGGCGTTCATCTTTGCTTTGGCCGCATCCGCGGTCGCGCGGTGATTCTTCGCCCACGTCCCGATGAGTGTAAGGATCATAATTCCGGCGATCGCCAGGAACGAAAACCAGGCGATGCTCGACTGCCCTTTGGTCAACACAAATGCGGCCAGCAATGGACCTAGCGCCGACCCGGCGTTTCCGCCGACCTGAAAAAGGGATTGTGCCAAGCCATGCTGGCCGCCGGAGGCCATGCGCGCAACACGGGAGGACTCCGGGTGAAACACGGCGGAGCCGATTCCAACTGTGCCAGCCGCCACCAACACGGTTGTGTAGGTCGGTGCCAGTGATAATGCCAGCAATCCAACGAGAGTTATTCCCATTCCTATGGCTAACGAATACGGCTGCGGATATTTATCGCTGTGCAATCCCACCAGCGGTTGCAGCAGCGAAGCGGTGAGTTGCAGCGTAAGCGCGATCAAGCCCACTTGTCCGAAGTCCAGGTGGAAAGAGGCCTTTAGCATCGGGTAAATCGCGGGAAGCGTGGACTGAATTGTGTCGTTGAGAAGGTGACAAAAACTGATCGCCAGCAGGATATTGAACAGGGTTTTGTCTGCTCCCGCGGGGACTGCGCGAGCCTCAATCAGAGTGGTGTTTGTTTCGCTGGCCACTTAATTGCGTGGCCTGTAAGAAATCGCCGGCATGCTTAGAGGTTTTCTGTGAAATTTCATACTATCAATACTAAGCGAATTGACAAAAGACCGCATGTCTACGTGATCCCAGAACCACGACTCCTGCCTTCTAATAAAACCTCATGAAGAAATTTCCAATCCTGGGCTCGTCACGGCAAAAACAGAATAAATGGCAAACATGATTTACCGGTCGTGGGGGGATTATTACCTCGCCAGCCCCCGGGTATAAGCAGTTAAACTTGCAAGTTTAACTGTTATTTGTTAACATCAAGTCATGCCGCGAAAAACTCTGGACACCGCTGTAATCGATCTTATGCAGTCCATTGGCGTATTGCTGCGCCGTGTGCGCGCCGCGTCGGGCTCGAATGAACTTTCTTTGACCGAGGCGTATGTCATGGGCCGCCTAGCTAAAGATGGGCCAGCCACGACCGCCGAGCTGGCGCGCGCCGAGGGCATGAAGCCTCAATCTATGGGCACGACCATCGCGGCGCTTGAGGAAATGGGCGTGGTCGAGCGCAAGCCGCATCCGACCGACGGCCGCCAAGTGAATATTGGCCTGACCGCCAAAGGCGCGGCGGTGCGGAAAAGCGCCAAGGATGCAAAGCAGACGTGGCTAATGCAGGCCATCTCGCAGCTCGACGAATTGGAACGGGAAACGCTCTTCAAAGCGGGCGAGATATTCAAACGTCTGGCGGAAAAGTGACCTACAACGAGCAACTAACGCAAGTTGTGAGCGAGCCCGTAATCAGTTCGGATAAGCAGGAGTCTCCGCTTCAGGGGCGTTCCATATCGCACGCGTGGCGAGCGCTGAGATATCGCAACTTCCAGCTTTTTTTCGCCGGTCAGAGCATCTCTTTGATCGGTACCTGGATGACCCGGCTGGCCACCACCTGGCTTGTTTATCGACTGACCCACTCCGCGCTGCTGCTTGGCATCGTAACCTTCGCGGGCCAGATTGTTTCGTTTGCGCTGGGACCATTTGCGGGTGTCTGGGTCGAGCGCCTTGATCGCCGCAAGCTATTGATCTGGACACAAGCCGCGGCGGCCATCCAGTCCCTCGCCATGGCCGCGCTCACGCTGGCACACGTCATCACTCTCTGGGAAATCATCGTTCTCACCGCGTTGCAGGGCCTGATCAACGCGTTCGACATGCCTGCGCGCCAGTCGTTTCTCATCCAGATGATCGAAGATCGCAACGACCTCGGTAACGCCATCGCCATCAATTCTTCGATGGTAAATGGCGCACGCCTGATCGGCCCTGCCATCGCCGGATTACTGATTGGAGCTTTCGGCGAAGGTTGGTGCTTCCTGATTGACGGCGTCAGTTATTTTGCGGTGATCGCCTCGTTGGTGATGATGCGTATCAAACTGTTGGATGTCCGGCGCACTGCATCGAGCATGCCAGAGCAAGTGCGTGAGGGTTGGAACTATGTCCGCGCATTTCGCCCAATCCGCACCATTCTTCTACTTTTTTCACTTCTCTGCCTGATGGGCTATCCCTTCGCTGTGCTGCTGCCGGTTTACGTTGTTCAGGTACTGCACGGTGGCGCGGCTACTCTCGGGTGGCTGTCAGGGGCCTCGGGAATCGGAGCGCTGGTGTCCGCGATCTCGCTTGCGCTTCGTAAGTCGATTGTCGGACTGACCCACATGCTTCAGATTGCGGCCGCGATGCTGGGAGCAGCGCTGGTGATCTTCGGCCTGTCGCGAACGTTGTGGGTATCGCTCGTGCTGATGGCGTTCGTGGGCTTCGGCTTGATGCAGAGTGCGGCGGTGAGCAACACGATCGTCCAATCGTTGGTTCCAGAGGACAAGCGCGCCCGGGTGATGAGCTATTACACGATGGCATTCTTCGGCGCGGCGCCGTTCGGCAGCCTGCTGGCTGGCGCGCTCGCCCACCGATTGGGAGCGCCTAACACTCTTATCTTTACCGGCGCATTCTGCTTACTTGGATCGCTATGGTTCACGCTCGAGTTGCCGAAAATCAGGGCAGTCATGCGACCGATCTATCGGGAGATGGGTCTATTGCCTGTGTCCGAGATCAACTGAGTGCCGACGTCATGAACCGGCAATGACAACGTAAACTTTCCAAGAACCGTGTTACCCGAATCGAAAGGAAAAACCACTGTGAACTGGTATGAATACCTCGCGTGTTTTTTCGCTGGCGCGTTCCTCACCAATGTCGTGCCCCATTTCGTCTATGGCATTTCTGGCGACCGTTTCCCGACACCCTTCGCTCACCCTCCAGGGAAAGGATTGTCATCGCCAACAGTGAACGTTGTCTGGGCCCTGTTTAATCTGCTCGTGGGTTACATCCTGTTTCGCGCCGGAAAAGTTTTGAGCGGGAATGACCCAGCGTTAGTTGTTTTCTTCGCGGGCATCGTAGCGATAAGCATCCCGCTAAGCGTGCGATTTTCAAAAAAACAAACCGAATAACCCCGAAGCGAAAAACTTTACAATTTGTCGTTGTACCAAGTCGAAAGGAAATTATGTCTCTGACTAGTCTTGATAGCACTGCTGCCTTGATCGTGATTGACCTGCAAAAAGGCATCGTCGGGGTTCCGACCGTTCACCCCACAACTGAGATCGTCGCTCGCTCCGCCAAACTTGCCCGCGCTTTCCGCCAACGAGGACTGCCCGTGGTGTTCGTCAATGTGACGGGCGCGGCTCCGGGCCGCACCGACGTCGGACCTCGCAACTTGTCTTCGCTTCCTGCTGATTGGGCCGAGCTTGTTCCTGAATTGGAGCAGCACCCCGACGACTACGTCGTCACCAAGCAACGCATTGGCGCCTTCATCGGCACATCACTGGATGAGACTCTGCGCAAGCGTGGGGTAGCGCAGGTATTCGTGACCGGCATTGCGACCAGTTTCGGCGTGGAATCAACAGCGCGTAGCGCCTACGATCACGGCTACAACGTCGTAATTGTTGTGGATGCAGTGACGGACCGGGACGCCGACGCACACCGGCACTGTGTCGAGAAGATTTTCCCGCGTATCAGTGAGACGGACACAACCGAGAGTGTCTTGAGGCTACTGAAAGAGCCAAAGTGAGCGAGCCAGAGTCACGCGAATAGGGTTCTGTGCTTCACTCGGTTGGGCTCTCGCCAATTCGATAAACCGCAATGCTCAAGCGGCAAGGCTCGCGTTGACGATCTTCACGGAATCCAGAATCATGTTAGCGACAGCACGGTTACCGATGGTGGTATTGATCATGGCGTGATAAACCCCACGGTCCGGCCATTCGACCCTAAAATATTTTTGTATGAAATCTTTTCGCTCACGGTCGACGGTATCTACGAGCTGTTCGGCTTCGACCTGACTTTTGCCGCGATCTATCAAGCGCCGAACCTTGTCTTCCCTCGGAGCATAAAGAAATACGCGCAAGGCATCCTCTCGGTCCCTGAGAAAGTGCTGCGATCCTCGTCCAACAAGCACCGAGTTTCCTTCCTTGCTGACCTGTTCAACAACACGTCGAGTAATTTTCAAGATACTTTCGCTGTCTACGACATTGAGCTTGTGCGCGTTCAAACTACCTTCATAGCTGCCGCGCAAAAAAGACTTGAACAATCGATAATAAAGCGGATCGTTGCGTTCCTCGCGGCCCTCGACCACCGCCTTAGGACAATTCGCGAGCTTGGCGATCTCCTCGGTCAGTAGTTGATCCCAAAGCTTCCATCCCAATTGCTGTGCAACCAGCTGGGCGATTTCGCCCCCACCGCTGCCGTACTCCCGTTCAATCGTTATTATCTTAATCACGTTGGCCCTCGATGCGTGCGGCCACCGGAAGCCGCATGCTGATTATAATTCCACTTTACTCAACCTGCCGCCAATTCTCCGCCACCCCCGCCCGGATCGTTGCGTTTCAACATAAAAGCGAGAAAGAACATAATTGCGGCGCCCACCGCCAGAACCATGAAAGTATCGATGTACGCAAGACTCGCTGCGTGCCTCTGCACCTCTTGATAGATTCTGGCATAGGCCTGCCCACGCGCTTCATGTATGCCCAATCCGGACTGCGCCAGATGTTGGGTCAAGCCGTTTAAGGTATTTTGGAAATTAGGATTGTCCGGCCTGGCGTAGCCGCCAAGAATCTCCTGGTGGAATTGCGAGCGGCGGGCAATCAGGGTAGTGACCAGCGAGGTTCCCACACTGCTCCCCATATTGCGCATAAAATTAATGATGCCCGCCACAGAGTTGTTCTTTTCCGGCGCGATTCCAATATAGGCCGCCAAGGTTATTGGCACAAACAAAAATCCCAAACCAATCACCTGCGTGATGCGCAACCACACTGCGGCATTGAAGCTGATCAACAAGTCGATCCGTTTGGTCGAGTAATACATGGCGATCGACAATGCCAGCCAGCCGCACGCTATCAAATAACGCGCCTGTATTTTCGTTGTGAGTTTGCCCATCACCGGCATCTCAAACAATAAAACCAGCCCTCCGGCGGAAAGCGCGAGCCCTGCCAGTTCCGAAGTGTACCCCACCAAGGTTTGAAGAAACTGCGGCATGAGAACCAGGGAGCTAAACAGCGAGATACCGAGCATGAACATCATCAAATTCGCGCTCGCAAAATTGAAGCTCTTGAACATGCGCACATCAATAATGGGCGCCTTTTGGAACCACTCCCAGATCACCAAAGTGATCAGCGAAATAGATGAGACGACAATTAAGGTGGTGATGAACCGTGACCCGAACCAATCATCCTCCTGGCCTTTATCGAGCAAAATCTGCAGCGCGCCCACGCCCATAGTCAGAAGAGCTATACCGATATAGTCCAGCTTTACCCCCGCAGCTTTAATTTTGGCTAAATAAGGCGGATCTTCAACAAACCGGCGTACCAAAAACCACGTCGCCGCGCCAACCGGAAGATTAATAAAAAAGATCCAGCGCCATGAGTAATTGAAGGTAATCCATCCTCCCAGCGTTGGCCCAATGGTGGGCGCCATGATGGCTGTGATGCCGTACAGTGCGAAAGCTAAACCACGCTGCTGAGGCGGGAAAGTATCTGCGAGAATCGCTTGCGCCATGGGCTGCAACCCGCCTCCTCCCGCGCCTTGCAAAACCCGAAACAGCAGGAGAGAACCAAGGCTCGGAGCTATTCCGCACAGCAAGGAACTCACGGTAAACACACCTAAACACGCCATGAAAAAACGCTTTCGCCCGATTGCGCCGGCAATCCAACCACTGATAGGCAGAATGATGGCGTTCGAAACCAGATAAGAAGTCAACACCCAGGTGCTTTGATCGTTGCTGGCGCCCAGGTTCCCGGCCATGTACGGCAGCGCCACGTTGGCGATGCTGGTGTCGAGAACCTCCATGAACGCGGCCAGCGCCACAACCACGGCAATCAGCCAGGGATTGTAACGAGGCCGCCAGACATCCTGATCGATCGTGAGCGCAGCGGTACTCATTGAAGATATACGTCAGGTACCACGTTCATCCCGGGGCGAAGAAGATGATTACGATTTTCTCCCTGCTCAAGAACTATTTTGACCGGAATTCTTTGCACGATTTTCACGTAATTGCCGGTGGCGTTTTCTGGCGGAAGCAAACTGAACGTCGGGCCGGTCGCACCCGCGATGCTGTCCACGTGACCATTCAGTTTTTGTCCCGTGGAATCAACGTGAATTTTAGCCTTGTCACCAATTCTCATGCGCCGGAGTTGGGTCTCTTTAAAATTTGCCGTTATCCAGATTTCATCCAGAGGCACAACGGTGAGTAGTTGCTGCCCGGCTTGAACATTCAATCCCACCACCACCGACTTATTCACTTGACCACTGACTGGGGCAATTATCTTCGTGTACTCCAGGTTTAACTGCGCTTGTTCGAGCAGTGCCCGTTTTTCTTCCACATCGGCGATCGCCGCGCGAGCGCGCGCCCGGGTTGACGATACTTGCTGCGGGCCAGTCTCGGCGGACTGATGGTTGGCCTGCGCCTCCACCAAACGGCTTTGCGCTTGGGTTACGGCCTGCTGTGCGGCGGACTCGTTCGCGCGAGCCGCAGCCACCGCGGCGATACTTGCTCTGGCCGAAGCGACCGCCGTGTCGTAAACCTGTTGCGCAATTTCGCGTTTGTCCACCAGCAGCTTGTAGCGGTGTAAATCTTGTTGCACCCGCACATCGTTAGCCTCGGCCTGCTCTACTTGCGCGCGCGCCGCAGTTAGTTGCTGCTCGGCCGCAGAAATTCCCGCTTGGCTATTTTCAATTCCCGATGCGGTGGATCGCAGTTGACTAGAGGTGTTCGTGGAGGTGATCGGCACTGTTATATTCAAGGATTGCGCGGTAGCTTCTGCATTGGCGAGATTGGCTTGGGCCTGGGCGACCGCAACTTCATAGTCTTTAGGGTCAATTTCTACCAGCACCGTACCCTGCAGCACCCATTGGTTGTCGTCGACATTCACTTTCACTACATAGCCAGAGATCCGGGCGCTCACGGGATAGAGGTGCACATCCACTTGCGCATCGTCGGTCGATTCATAGGTGCGCAGGTAGCGCCACAGGAAAAATCCCCCAACCAAAACAACCAAGATCACCACAACCAGAATTACAGACCTGTTGCGTTTTCTTGGAGGCGTGTACGGGGGAGAGGTAGTCTTGCTACTCCCCGATGGGGGCGTACTGACCTGGGATTCTGTCTCTGGCACCGAACGAGGTGAATTCTCTTCCGCCATATTCATTTTCCTCTGAAATATTCTTTTACTCCTGCTTCAGCCATACCGATAGCGCGCGCCAGAGAGATTTTTGCGTAATTGTAGCTATAGAGACTGGAGATGTACTGTTCGTGCGCCGCAGCCACTGCTTCCTGCGATTGCACCACTTCTACGGTATCGGCGACACCCGCTGTGAAGCGATCACGCGACTGGACCAGCGTCTCTTCCGATAAATCAATATTGCTGCGCGCAACGTTGACTTGTTCCTCTGACGACTGCAGGTTCAGCAACGCGGTGCGAATATCCGAGTCAATTTGCGCGCGCAGATTATCCAGGCGGTCCCGGCTTTGTTCCAGTCTGGCATCGGCTTGTAAAACATCGCCATGAACTGAGCCGCCCTGAAAAATCGGAATAGTCAGCGTTCCGCGCACGTCGTACACCTGTGTGGCGGTCGAGGGATGCGCTCCGCCCGCGCCATAATCAGCATTGAATGAGAGTGACGGCAGGTAGCCCGCCGTGGCTGCTCTGCGAAAAAATTGCGCCGCTCGGACGTCGGCCATGGCGCTTTTATAATCAGAGCGCGAATCGTAGGCGCGTTTTAGAGCTTCGTCAACGGTGATACCCGCAATGGGTTGGTAAGGCGACTTGTCGGTCAGGTCGAATTGCTGTCCGGGAGCGAGCCCAATGACTCTCGCGACGGTAAGTTTCTGGATGGCCAGGTCGTTTCTGGCTTGAATGAGTTGCTGCTGTCGAGTCTGCAACTCTACCTTAGCTCGTAAGCCGTCGATGGCTGGCGATGTCCCAGAATTCACTTGATCGGTGGCTTGATCGAATAGCGCTTGTGCCGTCTTGACCTGCGCTTCCGATGTTTCAACACGGGCCTCGTCCGCGATAGCTTGCAGATACACAAAGCCCACCGCGAGCACCACGAGATCGCGAGCGTCTTTGTAGGAGTATTCCGCGGATTTGACACTCTGGGTGGCTGCGCGCATGGCGTTGATCGCCTTCCAGTCGAACACGGACTGCGTCACCGTGGCACGCGAATCAAAATAGGAGAAAGGCCCTACGGCTGCCGGGATATTGGTGACGCCGGGTAGACTGGTAAGCCCCAGTTCCCCCAGATTGATTTTCGACATGGTCACATACGGCGTCGCCTCGGCGTGCGGTAGGAGCGCGCTTAATTGCTCCCAGCGCTGTCCACGAGCGGAGCGAATGTCGGTATTCGAAAGCAGTAGCCCAAGATTCCGCTTCAAACCGCGGTCGATGGCGTCCTGCAGTGAGAGTGGTATGACACCGGGAACAAGCTTTGCAGGGACTGACCCCGAGAATGAACCCCCGGCAGGTGTTCCGGTGGGAGCTGCACCCGGCGAGCTCGAGCCCGGAATTGTCGGCGTCGGTGCCGGCGTTTGCGCCCGCGCGATCGGCGAATAGGACCACAAAACTCCGGCCAGCAGTAACGTGCACCCTGATTTATAAATAGTCCTCAAGGCCGTCTCCTTCGCTCAAGGGTTTTGACGCCGCGGGAGCAACATCCTATTCCCACTCGTCATTCCTAGACAATGGCTATCTGCAGCGAAAACCTTGGATGCTTTCAACGAGCAGTAGGAGAGAGCTTTACTTCACTTTTCACGTGAGGGAGATTTGGAAGATACGATGACGGGGAACAGCTGGGCTCCTTGATCCACGCGTGTTTATCGGGGAATCGGCTCGACAACTAAAGCCTTCCTGACATCCAGACGGACCAACCAAACGAGCACTAGTCGCCACGATTGGATCGCGACGCCTGTTATGTGATGGGGTCAGCGTCGCGCGGAAGCATCGCCTGTTGTTCTTTCAAGGTGCAACCACTAATCGCGAGCCTCATCATTTGCGCAGACAAATTTATAATGCGAGCAGCCGCTATTGGTGCGCTTAATCCACGGTCGTGAATATTGGACACTAGGTTTCGATTCGCGTCGGAATGGAATCGCCTGGGTTGGTATGCCATATATGCCGACACACTTTCTGCCGAAACAAGGCCTGGCCTCTCGCCGATCAGAAGGATGGCGACCTGCAGCTTCAGTAATTCGCCAATCTCATTCAAGATTCCGACACGGCAATGACGAATAACAAATGTCTGTCCGATGCTCCAACCGGACTTCCTGGCACCTTCAAGAAGCAACGGCAACAACTTTGGGACTTGCGTTTGAATCGCGAGCGCCGACAACCCGTCACCGATCGCGACCTGAATATCGTTGTCAGGCAAACAGCGCTTTGAGATTTCTGCGCGCGACTCGTCGCTGAATTCGCGTCCAAGAACCGGACGCGCCAGATATTCCAATTTGTTCGATGCCCGCGTACTAACTTCAAACAACTTCCACTCTTCGATAAATTGAGAGTCGAAGGCCGTTTTCAGGTCCAATTCAGCGCCGACCGCGTCTCGCGCCTTTGCGTGATCTTCACGCAATTGAAGCTGCGTTGCTGTGCGATACGCAGCTCCCGCCCGGCCGGCGAGCAGTCTCGCGGGCGTGTGCATTTTAATCCTGCGCACAATGTCGTTGGAATCGGCATTCAAAGCCAAGGTGTTGAAGCGACCATCCATTTAATGAATGTCCTCCACCGACCAATCCAGCGCTTTCATCAATTGACGCTGCGCTGACTCATTGAGCTTCGCGGGTTCGCCGGCGTGATAAATTCCAGACTCTTCGAGCCACGTTAAAAATTCCGGAGCCGGGCGCAGACTGAAAATCCTTCTCACCCCGATGGCGTCGTGATAGCTCGTGGATTGATAGTTGAGCATCACGTCGTCGCCACATGGTACTCCCATGAAATAGTTGCATCCTGCCGCTCCTAGCAGCAAAAGCAGGTTGTCCACGGAATTTTGGTCCGCTTCTGCGTGGTTCGTATAGCAGACATCGCAGCCCATCGGCAGACCCAGAAGCTTGCCCATAAAGTGATCTTCGAGGCCGGCACGAATAATCTGGCGCTCGTCAAACAAATACTCAGGCCCGATAAATCCCACAACGCTGTTCACCAGAAAGGGGTCAAATGCGCGGGCCACGCCATACGCGCGCGCTTCTAGGGTGACCTGATCTACGCCGCAATGAGCCTCCGCGGACAAAGCGCTTCCTTGGCCGGTCTCGAAATACATCACATTTCCGCCCTTCCAGGTAACATGTTGACGCTGCCGATGATGCTCGCCGATGCGATCGCGCCCTTCTGACAACATTTCCAAAGTAATGCCGAAACTTCGATTGGTGCCTGCGGTTCCGCCGACGGATTGGAACAACAGATCTATCGGTGCGCCCTGGTCGAGCGCGGCTAGTTGCGTGGAAATGTGCGCAAGACAACACGTTTGCGTTGGTATCTTGTAGGTAGTCACGAGACGGTCAAGCGCACGCAGGATTGCGCTGCAACTCTCCACGGCGTCTGATGCGGGATTTACACCAATCACCGCGTCTCCGCACCCGTACAGTAAACCTTCAAACGCCGACAAAAGGATCCCAGCGATGTCATCGGTAGGGTGATTCGGCTGAATACGTATCCCCAACACTCCGCGCTCACCCATGGTGTTTCGACAACGCGTAACATTGCGTATCTTCGCGGCAGCGAGCACCAGGTCCTTATTACTCATGATTTTAGTTACCGCGGCCGCTATTTCGGGGATTATCGCGCGTTGAATCCTCTTGAGTTCGGCCTCGCCTGTCGCATCGTCGAGAAGAAATTCGCGGAACTCGCCTACCGTGCTGCTTTTGATTGGCATGAAGGCTTCCCGATCGAAAGATTCGAGAATCAATTTACTTACATCGTCATCGTCGGGATCTATTAACGGCTGCCGCACAATTTCATCGAGCGACAAGTCCGCGAGCTTGCGCTTTGCGGCGATCCTTTCCCGTTCTGATGCCGCAGCGATCCCCGCCAATTGGTCGCCAGACTTTTCCTCGTTTGCTTTGGCGAACAGCTCTCGGAGGCCACTGAAGGAAAATTGCTCAGGCATAAAGTGCATTGTAGCCCAGTGTCCATGCGCGGATGTGTTAACGTCTTGCCGCGGTCTTCAAGCAGGATCCAAAAAGAAAAAGGAATTCATGGGCAAATATTTTTCACGAAAGGCAGTTCTAGCAAGGAGTGTTGCCGTTTCCGTGTGTGTCGCGCTAGCATTGCCAGCTTTTTGCAATCGCACGATGGCGCAAAGCGCCACTGCCGTTCGGAAAGACTACACCGATGTCGTTGAGAAGCTCCGCCCTTTCATCCAACAACAAATGGCCGAAAAAGAATTGCCCGCACTCTCGATCGCTATTATCGATGACCAGCAGATTGTATGGGCCGAGGGTTTCGGCATGGCCGGTCCCAAAAGCAAAACGCCCGCAACCGCGGACACCGTCTATCGCATCGGTTCAGTCTCCAAACTCTTTACCGACATCGCCATCATGCAACTGGTTGAAGGAGGCGAGCTGAATCTGGATACGCCTATCACCGATTACCTCCCCGATTTTCGTCCCAGGAATCCCTTTGGCACACCGATCACTCTTCGCCAACTGATGTCCCATCGCTCGGGCTTGTTGCGAGAGCCACCCGTTGGAAATTATTTTGAGACCTCGCAACCAACTCTGGCCGCCACGGTGCACAGCTTGAACGACACCGAACTGGTTTTTGCGCCAAACACTCACACCAAATACTCCAACGCAGCCATCGCCGTGGTTGGTTATTTGTTGGAAGAGCACAGTCACGAGTCCTTCGCAAAGTATTTGAAATCTTCGGTGCTCGATCCCATGGGACTGCGCCATAGTTCCTTCGAACCCGAGCCGGCGATCGTTGCAAATCTTGCCAAAGGCGAAATGTGGACTTATGACGGTCTGACCTTCGAAGCTCCGACCTTTCAGCTGGGAATGGCCCCTGCCGGGAGCATGTACTCCACCGTGAATGATCTGGGACATTTTGTCAGCATCCTTCTGGCGCAGGGCAAAACAGAAAATGGCGCGATATTAAAGCCAGCGACTCTCGAACAAATGTGGTCGCCGCAATTTCCAAATCCGGGCGGCCGTGTTTTTGGATTGGGTTTCATCGTGCGTTCGCTTGACGACCATCGACTCGTCGGCCACGGTGGCGCGATCTACGGCTTTGCAACTACTGTCGACCTTTTGCCCGAAGACAAAGTCGCTGTAGTAGTCATCGCCACCAAAGACGCCGTTAACGCCGTCACCGAGCGGATTGGCGAAGAATCGTTGCGGCTCGTTCTGGCCCACCGCGCTGGTAAACCTTTGGAAATACCTCCGGCCACAAGTCCAGTTCCTCTCGATCTTGGCCGCAAGCTCGCTGGCCGCTACGGAACCGGTGACGATGCCCTCGACTTGACCTATCTCGACGCCCATCTCAACTTGCTTAAGCTGGCTGGCGGCGAACAACTGGAACTCCGCAAGGTTCATGAGACCGGTGATGATCTGATTTTGGACGGGGTAACAGGCTTCGGGGTCAGGGTATCGTCAGCTCCCCAGGGTATTAGCTTCGGGTCCAAAACCCTGCCAAAAGTGGCCGTTCCCAAGCCCGCGGATTTCCCAGCAAAATGGCGCGGGCTGATCGGCGAGTACGGCTGGAATCACGACATCCTTTATGTCTTTGAAAAAGACAACCGCTTGAATGTTTTGATTGAGTGGATGGAGTTCGACGCTCTGACACCAGTCAGCGACGATATTTTTAATTTTCCGCCGCGCGGCTTATACGAAGGCGAAAAAGCCATATTTACGCGCGACGCATCCGGCAACGCCACGCAGGTGCAGGTCAGCGGAGTGACATTCAAGCGCCGTTTGATTGGCGGAGTCTCCGGCGGGACTTTTCGAATTCCTCCAGTCAAAAGCTTCGACAGTCTTCGCACACGAGCTCTGGCCGATCATCCTCCCGACGAATCCGGCGAATTTCGCAAGCCCGATCTCGTCGAACTCGCCAAGCTCGATCCCAAAATCAAGCTCGATATCCGCTATGCCACCGCCAATAATTTTCTGAACACGCCGGTTTATTCGCAGGCCCGCGCCTTCATGCAGCGGCCCGCGGCTGAAGCGCTGTTGCGCGTTCACAAAAAGCTCACGGACATGGGCTATGGACTCCTAATCCACGATGCCTACCGCCCGTGGTACGTCACGAAAATATTTTGGGACGCCACTCCCGATGATAAGAAGATTTTCGTCGCCGATCCCAACCAGGGCTCCCGGCACAATCGCGGGTGCGCCGTGGATCTGAGTCTTTACGACCTCGCGAGCCGCAAACCGGTTGAAATGGTGGGAGTCTATGACGAAATGTCGGAGCGCTCGTACGCTGGTTATCCCGGTGGCACATCATTGCAACGATGGCACCGGGAGTTATTGCGTCGGGTGATGGAAAGCGAAGGATTTCTCGTCTATCCGTTTGAGTGGTGGCATTTCGATTACCGCGATTGGCAAAAATATCCGATCTTAAATACCCCTTTTGAAAAGCTCGGATCCGCTGGCGGCTCTAGCGACAAATCGAGCGTCCCCGATACTCGAACCAGATAAGGTCTCCCGAAATATGGAAAATCTCTTAATCTGCGGAGATTTCCCTGCTCCTTCGAAGACCCAAAACGGAGAAACGCATAGAGTGTACTCAATAAATTGATTGCGCGTAGATAACGCGAAAACGGCCCGAAGTCTGCACAGCTTTTCACAAACAACCGCTTGACACGGGAGCGGATGGAAAGTACGTTGCTTTAATATTTTTTACTGAGCACTTGTGTGTTTTGGCTAAGCGGTGTTCGAGACCAAGGTTCGGGACCAAGTTCTCGACTGTTATTCTTAGCCAATACCTGTTCTCAGCGTCGGGGATTAGCAAGGGTCTGAGTTTCTGCATCGTCATCCGGTAGTTAACCGTGACGAAAGCGTCTTTTTCAGGGGGGCGTGGGGTATGGGTAAGCGATTCTATTTTGTGGTGGCTTTTATTCTGGGCGTCACGTGTTGTGCGCAGATGGCCCATGCGCAGGCCACGGGTAGTTTTCAAGGCGTGGTAACTGACAAATCTGGGTCAGCAGTTTCCGGCGCTAGGGTCACCGTCACTTCGCAAACGACCGGCATATCGCGCGACGCCGTCACGGATGATGCCGGCCGCTACATCATTAATTTGTTGCCAGTTTCCGTTTTTACGATTCGCGTGGAATACCAGGGCTTTCAGCCGGTGGAAAGCAAAGACGTAAAACTCCAGGTGGATGAGCAACGGGAATTGGATTTTGCTTTGTCGCCGTCTTCCGTGAGCACCTCAGTGGAAGTGGTCGCTTCGGAAGTCGCTGTGGAGACTTCCAGTCCCGCGCTGGGCCAGGTGATCACTTCACAGGAAGTTGCTCAGTTACCTTTGAATGGACGCGACTTCGTGCAGCTGGCCACGCTCACTTCCGGCGCTACCTCAGAGACGAACCCCGGTAGTTTTTTCACGCAAGCCGCAAGCAGTGAGGTTGCGGCGCGGGGCTCCTTCTCGCTTTCCGTCGGTGGGTCCCGTCCGAACAGCACGGATTGGATTCTGGACGGAGCGGACAACAACGAATTGACCGCCGGGGGTATCGGAACTTTTTCCTCGATCGATGACATTCAGGAATTCAAGGTCTTGACGTACAACTACTCCGCGCAATATGGCAGCCGCGCCGGTCCTACCGTGCTTGTCACCACGAAATCCGGCACCAACGACTTCCACGGCTCGCTATTCGAGTTTTTTCGCAACACCTCGCTGGATGCCAAGAGCTTCTTTGCCACCTCGGCGGAAAAGTTCAATTTGAACCAGTTTGGAGGCTCCATCGGCGGACCGATTAGAAAGAACAAGACCTTCTTCTTCCTGGATGGCGAGCAAAAGGATCAACGTCACGGCATCACCTTTACTGGCTTAGTGCCCGGTGCGGCAATGCACACCAGCGCCACCCAGCCCTTCGCGGATTTCAGCTCCGACCCCTTCGGGAATCCGGTTTCTCCCACCTCACTCACCAACCCCTATACGGGCGGTTCCTTCCAGTGCAACGCTGGCACTGGCCTGCCCACTGCAGTCAACGCCAACGGCAGCCAGGTTCCCGGGGTTGCCTGCGCCAAAATACCAGCCGCTTTGGTTAACCCCCTTGGTGCGGCTTTGGTGAATCTGTATCCCCTGCCGAATGCTAATAATCCTGCGGCGGGAATTAACTTCGTCAATGAACCGGTACGCAGCCTTGATGAAACCAAGTTCGATATTCGCCTGGATCACTCTTTCTCAAACGCCGACAATATCTTCTCTCGCTTTAGCTATGATCAGGCCGTCTCCTATGTGCCGGGCGGCGGCGGTATTGGCGCGCAAGTCGAGCAGAGCGCCTTCGGCAGCAATCAGGGCATCAGCAATCACGCGCGCAGCGTGGCCATCGGCGAAACTCACGTCTTTTCTCCTACCACCGTCAATCAATTTACCTTCGGCTACAACCGCATCTTCAATTACATCACTTCTCAAGGCACGGGCACTTGCGATTCCGCCAACCTCGCGGGCATTGGCATTCCCGGCGCGAACTTGGGCTGCACGGGCGCTCCAGGAAGCGCGAAGTGTACACCGGGGGCGTACAGCTGCGGGCTGGTTTCTGTCTTGTTCAACGGCGGGTTGTGGTCTATTGGCGATCGCGGGTTCACCCCGTTTCAAGGCGGCACTGACATTTATTCTTTTAACGATGCCGTCGATCTGATTCGCGGCAAGCACGACGTCCATGTCGGGGTTGATGTACGCGTCAATCAGATGAACGTCGGCACCGAAGCCTTCCAGGATGGTTTCTGGATTCCTCTTGGCTTTTTCTCCGGTAACGCCGAAGCCGACCTTACCCTGGGCTACGTGAACATCTCCGAACACGATCAGACCTTTAACGGTCCGGTGACCGGGCGCCGCTGGAAAATCATTCGCCCCTTCGTCCAGGATGACTGGAGAATTACCAAGGACCTGACTTTGAACCTCGGATTGGCTTGGGACCTGACCACACCGATTACAGAAACGGCTGGCCGCTTGGCTGACTATATTCCGCCCGCCATCGCCACTGGCGCGAACGCCGTTACCGGCCAGCTTCTGGTTGCCAATCAGGGCGGAGTGAACGCCTCCGCTGGCATCGACATGTATTGGGCTGATCTCGAACCGCGAATCGGTGCCGCCTATAAGGTCCTGGGCAGCGATAAGACCGTAATCCGCGGCGGCTTCGCCATGTACCACGATTCCGCCTGGAGCCAGGGTGCTCAAGGCCTTTGGCAGAACCCCCCGTTTTTCGCTGAGGGCGATGTCTTCCAGTTCGGCGGGTGCCCGGTGGCGACTCCATCCGGGGGTGTCCCTGCCTGCGGTCCGGGCGGCACCGTAACCAGCATCTCCAACGGATTCCAAATGTTTAATACTCCGCCGACTCTTTCAACCTTCACAGGAACGCTCTTTTACCAGCCCCGAGACTTCCGGCCCGGGCAAGTCGCTCAGTGGAACGTCAACGTCGAGCGTCAGTTGCCTGGCAACATAGTGCTAACCGTGGGCTATGCCGGTTCGCACGGCAATCACATCCTGATATCTGGCAATGCCCTCGACACCAACGGCCCATCGGGCTGCGTTGCCGGAGGCACCTACACCCTCGGCTGCGCCCCAGGCGGCGCTCCCTTCATCTCTCCCTTTACCCCTCCCGGATTCAACGCCATTCTAGAATTCGGGGACATCGGCAAGACTACTTACAATTCCTTGCAGATCAAGGCCGAGACCAAATCCACCAGGTACGGCGTCTATGCGCTCTTTGCTTACACTTACTCGCATACCTACGATAACGGTCTAAGCGATGGTCTGGGCTCTTTGCTTAGTGCACCCTATTTCCCGCTGCCGAATTGGCAGAACCTCGATTGGGCCCCCTCCCAGATCGACCTGCATCATAACTTTACTGGCACTGTGATCTACGACTTGCCCTTCGGCAGGGGCAAGAAATTTGGCAACAGCTGGAGCGACGTAGCCAACTCACTTTTGGGCGGCTGGCAGTTGACGCTGATCGAGAAAATTACTTCCGGCTTTGCCGACCCCCTGATCGACAGCCAGAACAATTCCGGGGTCTCCTTCAACACCGGCGGCAACGGCAACAACTTCAACCGTCCAGACCGGGTGGCTGGCTGCAACACCTCCGCCAACCAGACCAAGATACAGTTCATAAACCCGGCCTGCTTTCCCCAACCTGCAAACGGTCATCTTGGCAATGCCAGCCGTGTACCCGTCTACGGTCCGGACTTCGTCAACACGGACTTTTCCGTGATCAAGCAGTTCAGGCTGCCTTGGGAGAATATGGGCCTGAATTTCCGGGCGGAATTTTTCAACCTGTTTAACCACGCGCAGTTCGGCCAGCCGATTAGCGATATCAACGCAATCGGGTTCGGCGCGGTCAACTCGACTGTAAACAATCCGCGTCTCATTCAGTTCGGGCTGAAGCTCACTTTTTAGAGCCCGCTCGCAAGGGCCACAGACGTGTAATTAAACAAACGGCCTACCAGCATATCGGTGGGCCGTTTTTAATTTTGGAATTGGTTGTGTCTTTAATTTCGCGCCGCTTAATGGGGTTCAGAGGTCGGCGAAGGCGGTGAAGGGTTTGGACTCCTTAGCGTATAGACAAACTGCTGGATCTTATGGCGCTCCCGTTCGGCCTCGTTCTTTTTCTGCTCTGAAATTTGCTTGAACAATTCAGTTTCCTTGCTGGCTTTTTCTGCTTCCCCCATGTGCGTATAAGCTTGCGACAATCGGTAGTGGGCTTCGTCAGCTAGGGGCGTGGCTTGAATCGCCTTCTGGAAAAAAGTGATGGCGCTGGGAAAATCAGCTTGTCGTACGCACAAAATTCCGAGCTGTGTAAATGCGTTCCCAAGTTTGGGATCGAGTGCCACCGCCCTCTTCAATTCAGTCTCGATGGTTACGAGGTTGTCGGGACCGATCTCATCCTTAGCAAGCGCCAAAGCATAATAGTAATGTGCGAGCGCATCCTCCGCATGCGCGGAGGCGAAGCGCTTGAATCGTTCGGTCCAGCCGGGCGGTGTGATTTTCTCTGTTTCCAGTATCGTGCCCAGAAATAAATAGGGGCCACGATCGGCAGGGTCCAGGTCGCATGCATCGAGCAGCAGCTTTTTACCTTCTTCCATTCTCCCTTGATCATAAGTAGCGACACTCAGACCCAGCAGCATCCGAACCGACCTGGGGTAGAGGTGATGACCCTTAGTGAAAACTTCGATTGCTGGTTCAAACGCGCGGTGCAGCAGCAAGTCCGCTCCCCACGCAAAAAGGTGAGCTTCGTTGGGCTGCAGTTCCGCCGCTTGCTGATACTCACGCACCGCGTCGAGCGGACGTCCGGCGCTCTCGGCAGCTTCCGCCAAGCGCACGTGTGCATCCGCGGCGTTTTCGGCGGGATGTGTATTATTATTCGGCCCTACAGGCATGGCTGCTTCGCTGTTCAAAGCAGCGGTCTCTTTCGCGAGTGTCTCCTTGGTCCGCAGCACGGTATCTGATCCGTGACCGCCAAGGTTACTGGGGTCGCTGACCCCCGCGACGTTGAAATGGATTTCGTCGGAAAATTTTACCGTCGAATCATCTTTGCCGGTTGAAGCACCCGATTCCGACGCCAATCGCAACTCTACGAACTTGCTATCCGCATTATGGAGAACGAGTGGGCCATTCTTCGCAACCCCATAACCAGATTTGCTCACACGCAACTCGTAACTTCCGGCGGGCACCGCTTCGAAGCGATATTGCCCATCTGAATCGGATCGAGACGTGAATTTCTGTGCGTGATCGTCGCTCTCAAGAGTCACAGTCGCGTTCGCAACTGGGCGATTCGCGGAATCGCACACCCTTCCGGTTACGACTGCGGATTTCTCATTATTTTTGACCTGGCTGTAAGCGGGCGGGATGCTCCACACCGTGAGCGCGATGCAAACACCAAGCAGCCGGACAACGCTGGCGACGGCAGCGGTCATCGGGGCCTAACGACCAAAGCGTCACTCAATGCACAATCCGCGTGAGCCATCTTGGAAAGTATTTTAGCGCCGATTTATTGCGCAAGCTGGTTCAATTGGGCTTTCGCTTGAGCATGATCGGGATGCTGCTTCAGCAATTCGAGAAGCACGTCGCGGGCTTTTCCCCGCTGGCCCTGTATCGCGTACAGACGCGCAAGATTCAGATACGACTGGTCGTACTCAGGCGCCACTCGTATGCATTCTTCAAAACTGTGAACGGCCTCCTCCGGCCGCCTTGTGCGCAGATACAGCACGCCAAGGTTATTCAAAGCCTCCGGATAAACCGGGCGCAAACTTACGGCACGTTTTAGATATTCTTCGGCGCGATCCGATTCATCTAATTGAGCGCAGACCATGCCCAGGCTGTAGTTGACCTCGGGGTCATCTGGTTCAACTTCAAATGCTCGCTGCAGCGCGTTTTTCGCTTCCCCCCATTCTTTTTGCTGACGATAGGCGTTGCCGAGATTCACCAGCGCAATCAAATGCGCGGGGTCGATTTGCAACCCCCGCTGAAAAAAATCGATAGCCGCGGCGGTATCGTCTTCCCTGGCGGAAAGAATTCCCAGGTTATTCCAGGCATTCGGAATGGTTCCGGGATAGCTAGCTTGAAGTTTCAGCGCGCGCTCAAAACTCTCGCGAGCCTCTTTCGTTTTGTTTTGTTGTAGATAAGCGCTCCCAAGTCCATACAACGCCTCGGCGCTCGATGGATCGTCTCGCAAAGCACGCCGAAAAAAAGCCTCCGAAGTTTCCGGATATCCGCGTTCGAAGAACAGCGAGCCAAGGGAAAGATAGTTGCGGCTAAACTCGTAGCCTGTATCTGCGCCCGCGAAAGGAAGGGCCTTCGCGACGCGCTCCGCGTCGGTGCGCGGAATATTCTTAGAGTCGTCGCCAAACCTTTCATTCTCAATAATTCGCTGATAAATCTTGACGATATCGCCTGCCTCGTCGACCAGGAAGGAAGTTGGCAAAGTCAGATCCCGATGGCGATCAAATAAAGAGCGAAAAAGCAGATTGTAAATGGCGACTACATCTTCGGTAGCTTGCAATATCGTAAAATTCTGCGCGTAGCCACTTTGATGTTCTCTTTCTTCACCACTCCGTACCGCGTCAACGTCTATAACAAGAAGTTGCAGTCCTTGTTTTCCCCGATGGGCGTTTAACTTCTCTAATTGTTTCAGTTGATCTTCAGAACTGCTTGCCGATGCAGAAAAAAAACAAATAAGTGCAGGCTTACCGCGGCGCCCAGAAAGCGACTCCAGTCGCCCATCTTTACCGCGAAGCGAAAAATCCGGAGCCTGGACCGGCGCAAGAAGCCACGTCTCGATTGCAGTCGGTAGAACTTCCGACGTTGAGAAAATGTCGAGTCCCGCGTTCGGCATGCGAGCTGATTTCACAAAGGGCTCGATTCGCGATGGTGGCACACCCTCTTCGACCCAAACGCGATGATTAAGAGGCAAATCGTCAAGCCTCTGCAGTAATCCGCTGGGCCAGCGAATGGTGGCACGAACGGGCTTTTTGGCCGTGCCCAGACCAAAAAACAACTCCTTGCTGTGTTGCGCCAAAAATCCACTGCCCGCTTGCACCCAACGCGTTTGATTCCCTAATGACGTTTCGATTGTGACGCAAGCACCGATGGCGTCGCGATTGCTCTTCTTCCCCAGTAAGCGCAACGCGATGGCGGGAGCGAGTTCGGGTATAACATTTTTAAAGAATCGCAGCTGTGGGCCGTTGCGATTTTTTAAAACCATCTCCTGTCGCCCATCGTGGTCAAAATCGGCGAGCGCAAAAGTCCTGCTGTCTTCCATGCAGTCAAGCCCGACGATTCCAGAAACATCCGAGAATGTCCCATCACGGTTGTTGAGATAGAAAACGTTGCGTTCGTATCCGCTCCAGGTGCTATCGGAGCGAATCAGTTCGTTGATCGCATTCCATCCCTGCTCATATTCATGGTTTGGTTTCGCACCGCTTGGAGACTTGGCAACGACCTGCCGCCAGAAAAAACTGTTCAGATCTTGGGGCGTTTCACCGGAAATCATCCCGTTCGCGATGTACAGATCCAGAAAACCGTCGTGATTGAAATCCCACGCGTCACTCGACCATGCCCAACGGCCCATCGCCGTTCCTGAACGCGCACTCGCATCAGCAAAGCGCCCATCTCCGGAATTCTGAAACAACGAATTGCCCATAGCGTGTTTGCGATAGAGGTCGCGGACCTGGTTGCTCGACCCTATCTGAAAATTGTCCTGCTGCGAAACGCGAATTCCCGCCGCCGTCCACATATCCGCAACGTAAAGGTCCTGCCGCCCAGCATTGTCAAAATCAAACCAGCAACCGCTCATACCCGCGCCTACATCTTCAATACGGGCATCTGCCGCGACATCGGTAAACGTGCCGTCGCCGTTCGCGCGATAGAGATTTTTGCGTCCGAAATCATTGACCACGTACAAATCGGGCCACTGGTCGCCGTTGTAATCGCCCCACGCGCAACAGAAACTGAACCGGTTGTTGTGCTGATTAAGACCGGATTGGCTGGTGACGTCGCCAAACGTGCCGTCTCGATTGTTGCGCATCATGAAATTGGGTGGCCCATTCTCCGCATCGTAGTAAGGCATTGGGTAGCGATACTGGTCGGTGCCCTGGTAAAATGCATAAAGGCAAAAATAAATATCCAGCCAGCCGTCGCGATCATAATCCGCAATGGCTGCACCCGTGAAAGTGCCGCGTGGCGGATTTTCAAAGTGAAACACATCCGGCTTGGCGTGAAATTTTCCTCCGCCCAAATTACGAAACAGAAGTGGTCCACTTGCACGCACCACGATCACGTCTTGTCGGCCACTGTTCTCAAAATCCGCGAAGAGTGCGCACGCAGTATTTTCCAGAACTCCAAGCCCGGATAGTTCGGTTATGTCTTCGAACGTGCCGTCACCACGGTTCCTGAAAAGGCGGTTGGGAAGCCCGGCCGGCTGGCAAACATAAATATCGTCAAAACCATCCCCGTCGATGTCGGCAACGGAAACTCCGTTGTGCCCGTAAATATCGATACCGCTGGCGCCATCAAGTACCGTGCGCCAATAATCGGTGCCATGAAGAAGTTGCGATGCATACGAATGGTTCCCGCCAAATGTGTGCTTGGCAGTATCGACAAAAACGGGGGCCGTAGAGCGGCTGCGGGTTTCGTCGAGAACCTTCCAGCTTTGAAGCGTCAAATCCTCCGATTTGGAAAGCATCCACGATATTTGCCAATTGCCTACACGCTGCTCGCGGTGGAAACCCTGCCCTGTTCCCACCAATTCAAAACGCACTAGCGTTTCCAGGAGTTGACATTGCCCAGGCGTGGACGCAACTTCAGGAATGGAGTGGATCGAAGTCACCTGAAACTCAGCGGTGATGATTTTAGAGAAAACGCTTACCGAGGATCGCCATTTTGCAAGGAAGTCATCGCGTCGCAACACGGCGTCACCGGCGAACTCTGCCTTCCACACCTGAAAAGGAGAACCTTCATGCACCGGCTTCCATACTGACGGCTTTACCGACGCGCCCAAAAAATCAGAAGGAATAAATTTTTCTAACGCGGCGGTATTCTCCGGAGATTGAGCAAGCTCCGAACCCCACTCACTAAAGACCTCCGCGATGTGATCGTGGTATTTTTCGGTGCCAAATTCATCGAAACCTGCGGGCACTTTTCGCAATACCGCTTCGATTCCCGGCGGCATTCGATACCGAGGATGGATATGAAATTCATCGGGTGAATTCAATTCTTTCGGGGCAGACCACTCCATTAAGGGGAACGAAGAGGTCGCTGCGGGCAAAAAAGCAAGCGGAGCGGCCTGGCAGTATTGCAGGAATTCGCGGCGGCTGATACCGGTGGAATTGCGTTTCTTCGAACGCCGCCTCAGTGAAAACCCCCGCATCTATCGCGCAGGAGCGAAATCTAGCATCGCGATGTGAGCCCGTCAAGTTTGCGCCAAAAATTGACTCAACGAACCAAACCCTTGAATAACTAACCAACCTGTTAGTTCCAAACGCCAGGCCGCCAGAACGCTGGTTACGCGCCGTTGGGTCTGATAAACTGAACTAGCTCGAGCACACCTGAGAATATGAGGAGAACCGTCCGGGCTGCTGGTTGTTACAGCAGCTATTTTTGTCTTTAATGACTGGCCGCCGCGCGGCCACTCGACGCTTAAATTTTATGAGTCAGAATATTCGCAACATCGCCATCATCGCCCACGTAGACCACGGCAAGACCACCCTGGTGGACGCCATGCTCCGGCAAAGCGGAATTTTTCGCGCCAATGAGGCGCTCGTTGAACGCGTAATGGATTCCAACGATCTGGAGCGCGAACGCGGCATCACTATTCTCGCTAAAAACACCGCGCTGTTCTTTCATGACACCAAAATCAACATTGTGGACACCCCCGGTCACAGCGACTTCGGCGGCGAAGTGGAACGCGCTCTACGCATGGTCGACGGCGTGCTCCTCCTCGTGGACGCCAGTGAAGGCCCGTTGCCCCAAACGCGCTACGTACTGCAAAAAGCCCTGGCCGCCAAGCTGCCTCCCATTATCGTCCTGAACAAAATCGATCGCGTCGATGCGCGCGCCAAAGAAGTGCTCGACGAAATTTACGATTTGTTCATCGATCTGGACGCCACCGAAGATCAGCTGGATTTTGCTGTCGTGTACACCAACGCGCGCGACGGCGTGGCGCACCGCAAAATCGGCGATGACTCCAAGGATTTGCTTCCGCTTTTTGAAACCATTGTTAAATCCATTCCGTCCCCTCCTGGCGATCCGAACGGAATTCTGCAAATTCAGGTAATGAACCTCGACTACAGCGAATTTCTGGGCCGCATTGCTATCGGCCGCGTTTTTAACGGCACGCTGAAGCGCGGCGAAGACGTAGGAATCTACAGACTAGACGGAAAGCTAACCTCCACACGTATCACCAAGCTTTATACCTTCCGTGGATTGGAGCGCGACGAAGCGGATAGCGTGGCCGCCGGCGATCTGGTGGCCATTGCAGGTGTGGAAGGTATTCAGATTGGGGAGAGCATCACCGATCTAGTCTCACCCGCTCCGCTCGAGCCACTCCTGATTGACGAGCCCACTTTGGCGATGATCTTTACCGTGAATAGCAGCCCGCTCTCAGGCAAAGATGGCAGCTATTTAACCTCGCGTGATCTTCGCGACCGGCTGCAAAAAGAATTGCTTACCAATGTTTCCATTCGCGTGGAAGACGCGGAAACTCCAGAATCTTTCCGCGTTCTCGGACGTGGCGAACTACAACTCGCCATTTTGATCGAAACCATGCGGCGTGAAGGCTTTGAGTTGATGGTCGGCAAGCCCGAAATCGTAGTTCGCAACGAGAATGGCAAAAAGATGGAGCCGCTGGAGCGCCTGGTCATCGACGTTCCCGAAAATTTCATCGGCATCATCATGGAAACTCTGGGCAGCAGACGCGGCGAAATGTTGAAGATGAGCAATCACGGCTCGGGACGCGTGCGTATGGATTTCAAAATCCCTTCGCGAGGCTTAATAGGTTTGCGCAGCCAGCTATTGACGGACACTCGCGGAACCGCGTTGATCCATTCCATTTTTGAAGGCTGGACGGATTATGCCGGTGAAATGGCCCTGCGGCCTACCGGCGCCTTGGTCGCCGATCGTAGCGGCCCGTCCACGGCGTTTGCGCTTTGGAATATTCAGGAACGCGGGGAACTGTTTATTGGTCCGGCGATCGACGTGTACGAAGGCATGATCGTGGGCGAGAATTCCCGCGAACAAGATATGGATGTAAACGTCACCAAGGAAAAGAAGCAAACCAACATGCGCTCCTCCAGCGCTGACGAAGCCATCCGTTTGATCCCTCACCGTGAGCTCAGTCTGGAACAAGCTATCGAATTCATCGCCGACGATGAATTCGTGGAAGTGACACCCAAGTCGATACGTTTACGCAAAAAAGTCTTGCAGGCAAATCGACGCCCGCGCCGCTGGCAGGAAATTCGCGCTAGCCAGACAGGCTAGGACACAAAATAAAACTCAAAGCGCCACGTCTGCCAAATAGATTTTGCAAGAAGTTTACAAGCGCGTTCTGTGGGTCAACTCTTTTTCATGCATCCCAGAACATGGGCATGGCTGCTGTTTTGACTACTCATTTTGCCCGGGAATGATGTACAGTCTACCGCTTGCACCAGACCATTACTGGAGCACGCAGCATCCTGGTTTGGCGCCCAGACCGTGGCTCGATTTGGTCACGATCCGTGCCACAATACATCTGCAGGGGATTCGTTGAACCTATCTAACGCCGAACAGCAACGCCCGAGTACTGAAAATTGCACCATCGCCGCAACGGCGACGGCGCTTCCACCCCACACGATTAGTCGCGACGACGTGAAATATTACATGGGCCGCGTCTTCGATATTCCCGAGCGTAAGCTCGAGGCCATGATGAGTATTGTGGACAATGCCCGCGTTCACAATCGTCACGCTATTTTCCCCATCGAATACACCGTCGAGCCCCGGGCCCTCTCAAAGACGAATGAAGAGTACATGGAACACTCGATTAAACTCGGCCGCGAAGCAGCCGAGAAATGCCTCCAGCGTGCTGGACTTAAGCCTACGGACATCGATCTGATCATCACCGTCTCGTGTACTGGATTCATGATCCCGTCTCTCGACGCGCATTTGATTCACTTGATGGGTTTTCGGCCTAATGTCCGACGCATGCCATTTACAGAGCTGGGTTGCGCGGCTGGAGCCATGGCGTTGGCACGCGCCGCCGATTATTTAAAAGCAGAGCCCGGCGGCAATGTGTTGATCATCGCCGTGGAGCTACCTTCCCTGACGTTTCAGCGCAAGGATATCTCCCAGGCAAATCTTATTTCGTCCATCTTATTTGGCGACGGCGCGGCTGCCGTGGTAGTGCGCGGCAAGGCCGTGCACGGGCCGAAAATTTTATTTTCGGAAACATATACCTTCCCAGACTCGCTCGGCGCCATGGGATTTGATCTGCGCGATTCCGGATTTCACATCCTGTTGGCCAAGGATGTGCCGGAAATGATTGGTGCAAAAATCAACGAGCTCGTCGATGGGTTCCTGGGACGTTGCGGAAAAAAGCGCGCGGACATCAAAGGATGGATTCTCCATCCTGGCGGCGCCCGTCTGTTGGGCAATGTGGAAACGCAGCTTGGTCTGAAACCATGTGACACCCAGCCGTCGTGGGACATTCTTGCCAATGTCGGCAATCTTTCGAGCGCCACGATCCTTTTCATTCTTCAGGAATGGCTCGAAAAGCGCCCGCTGAAGACTGGTGAATACGCGTTGCTGGCTGCCTTTGGCCCCGGTTTCAGCGCTGAATTTTTGTTGCTGCAATGGACGTAACGGTTATCGCGTTTCTTGCCTTGTTGGTCGCCGTGGCCGCTTTGCGTGTCGTGGAATTACAAATCTCTCGGCGCCATCAAGTCAGCATGATTGAGCGCGGCGCCAGCAAAGTCGCGGAACCGCGTTTTGGCTTGATGGTCGCGCTGCACACAGCTGTACTCGTCGGCGCAGGCGTTGAGGTAGTTTTCCTGCACCGGCCCTTTATCCCCTTGCTGGCCGCAGTGATGTTCACGATCTTTTTGGCCGCCAACGCGGTGCGCTGGTGGGTGATTCGAACCCTCGGCGAACATTGGAACGTTCAAGTCGTGGATTCCACGCGATTGGGCGTGATTGTTACTGGACCCTTCCGCTTCGTTCGGCATCCTAATTATGCAGCGGTCTTTGCCGAAATGCTGGCTTTGCCATTGATACACGCCGCGTGGATCACCGCGTTGGCGGGTTCGATAGCGCACGTAGTGGTGCTATCGCAAAGACTTTCGACTGAAGAGCGCGTGTTGTTTGCCGATCCCGGTTACCGGTCGGCCATGGCGGGCAAGCCAAGATTTCTGCCTGGCCTGTTCTAGATAGATTCCAAAGACTCGATGATGAGACGCGCTCGACGTCGCCTCCGTTTTTATTTTCCAATTCCGATGTTGCTTTTCCTGTGTTCGGTCGCGGCCGCCGCTGTCAAGAATACGAGCGACGATCCTAACCGTGACATAGTTTCCGGCGTCCATCGCGAAGTTGGCGCCAACGCGGGCGATGACCCGCTCGCGCCGGCATTCACGCCGACTCCAGAGCTGACCTCCGGATTCCAGCTTCTTTACACCCAACAATTTTCTGAAGCACGCGAAAAATTTACGATTTGGGAATCCGAACATCCCGATCAACCTTTTGGTCAAGTAGCCGTCGCTGCCAGCTACCTTTTCGAGGAGTTTTACCGTCAGGGCGTATTGACGAGCGATTTTTTCTTGAATGAACAAAAATTCCTGAACGGCATAGATGGCAAGCCCGATCCAGGCCGTATGGCCCAGTTTCAGGGGGCGTTGGTAAAAACACGGGCCTTGGCAAATAGACGCCTGAAACAAAATTCCAAGGACACCGAGGCTCTTTTCGCGCTCACTCTGGCCGCCGGCATGGAGTCAGACGCAGACATGATCCTACGCAAAGAACGCCTCGAAGCTCTCAAACTGCTAAAAATAGCGAATCAGTACGCCAAGGTATTGCTCGCGGTCAGGCCCGATGCCAATGATGCGTATGTCGCTCTGGGTTCCGCCAATTACATTATTGGAAGCCTCTCCGGCGGAACGCGCTTTTTCCTTGCATTTGGTGGCGTGCACGGCGATAAAAGGCTTGGAATGCAGCAATTGGGAAAATCGGCGGATACCGGTTTATATTTGCGGCCCTTCGCAAAAATTATGCTGGCACTCGCGGCGCGGCGGGAAAAACAGAATGCGCTGGCACAAAGACTTTTGCGGGAGTTGAGCGAGGAATTTTCTTCCAGCCCCTTATTTGCCGCGGAATACGCGAAATCCATGGGTCGGCCAGTACCGGCAGTCATGCATCCCTAACCTCAGACGAAAAGTACAATCAGTGACAGGGCGTTTCGTTCAACTCATAACGCGGTCATTTGGGAGGTTCCGGCAGCGTCGGCACCTGTTTTGGTTGTTACCATTGCCTTCGCAATGGGCCGTCTAATGTGGCAATTTCATGCGGGCGGGGTCGCCTAGAACCCAGCCGATCAGGAAGGCGAGGAGCGAAGCTACGATGGCGATGGCGGCTATTGCGGCCCATTTTCCGTTGGAAACTCGAATTGATCCGTCGCTAGCGTAGCTAGGCGAATTTACTCCACTTTTTGCGAGAAGGTGGCGAAATCGCATCTCGGAAAGAGCGCTTTTTTGCGGCGTAGGTGCGGCGGGCTCCGCGTTACCGGGTACCAGAGCGAATGCATTTTGCGGCGTTGTATCGGGTGACTCTGTATTGAGTGTGTTGAGCGGCTGCGTCCACGGATATGGTTTTGACTCGTCGGACGGAATTACTTTTTCTTTAGTGTTAATGCCTTGGTGTGCTTCGGGCGAAGGAGAATCCGGCGCTGCTTCGCTTGCCTCTGAATAGGACAAGGCTTCGTCCTGGTCCGTTTTTTCAATCGGCGAATTCGTACGCTCTTCGTTGGAAAGCTGTTCGGATTCGGGAGCGACGCTCGTTAGCGGATCGGTCGCGACAATTGGCGCGAGGATGGAGTCGGAGTCAGTTCCTTCTCGCGGGAGTTCCGGGGTGGCACCCGTTTGTTTGGCTTGGTTGGCGCGCCTGGTTCGCACCGCGGCGATGGAAATTCCCGCTCGCAGCTGAGTTCGCGCAGCCTCGGATAAGCCCTTAAAACGTATTCCCGCCTGTGTCCTGGAATCGCTGATCCATGCGATTTCCGCTGGAATCTCCATCCAATGCTCGAATTCCGGAGCCTGAAATCGCAAATTGTGAAGAGCATTCAGATCCAGCTCTTCGGTTGACAGAATGGCCATCCCGCCCTCGCTGATATTGAGGACGATGCCGTTATTATTGCCGTCCAACTCCACGAGGCTGGCACGCAGGTCCTCAAACCTCTGGTGTACGCGGCGGTCCGCTCCGATACCTTGTTGGTGCTGCGACATTTACCCTCGAGGCGCTCGGTTATGGAGATGGACGGGACGACGCATTGCTGGCGGAAACACTGCTAACCGCCATACTTGATTTGGGGACAATGAGGCGGCCAGAGACGCGATGCTTGGCCAAGTGATCCACGACCAACTCCATTGGGGCGGTGTCGTTAGGCCGGTAAAAGAAAATGGGTTCTTCGAGTAAGCGATTTTTCTGTACCAATCGTATGGTGCCAAAAAGAAGTGTCATGTTGAACTGATTTTTTTTCACATTGGAATCTTGCAGCTCGATGGTGACTCCCGCGAGGGTGGTCTTTGCGCCCTTGGCATTCAGTGCAAAATCATAATCGGTGTGCTGCCCGGCGGTGCGCAGCAGGGCAACCTCTTGCTGATTGCGCTCCAGGCGTTTGTTCAGTTCGCTTATGGTGACTTGCATATCGTTTTTGGCCTTTTCGACTTCTTTGTGGACGGCGGCAATTTCTTTGTGGGACCTTGTCGCGACTTTCGCAAGGTCGACGTCGTTGACCTTGGCTTCCAGGTCGTTTGCGCTGGCCTTGGCGGCGAGTTCGGTACGGAGTTCCTCATCCACTTTGGCGATTTGCTGAGCGTCCATGCCGCGGACTTGGTCGGCTATGCGTTGGGCTTCGGCTTCCTCTTGCGGAGCGAGTTGCAGACGGCCGGCGACGACACTGAGTTGACCTCGGAGTTGCGCGTTGGTTTCCTCGGTTTGGGCGAGGCGCTTCTCGAGTGAGTTGTAATTTTCAGTTACAGTGTGCTTGGTGCGTACCGCGGAGCTCCAGGCGAACCCCACGCCGGCAATGCCCAGAAGACTAACAACGATCACCGCGGGAACCACCATGAGCAGCGGGCTGCGACGGGCTAACTCAACACGCTCAGGGTACACACGGAACAGGGGAGCCGACACCGGATCCTCCTTCTGATTTCCGGCCCAAAACGTTGGACTCTACGAACTTTTACGCCACTTCCGGGCAGAACGAGGGGCGTAGTGGCAACTGTTCAGTATGGCAATAGACCATTTTGAGTAGCGCGGAGGAATAATGACATCCATGTAGTTGGCTTGCAGGAAAGCTGTATCGAAGCGGCTATTGGAGATCTTAGGTTTCGACCAGGTTCCGTTGCAGTCTCGACCGAATGGATACCTTTGGGACACGCCGCAGGCAGATCCAACCCCGCTTAGAAGACACTAGACAAACAGAGAGGAGCAAGTGGTGTTGGAAACCGGCGGGGCTACAGCTGGAAATTGAGATTCAAGACATTTGGATTTAATCGGCTGCCGATAACGGAAATTATCGAGTAAAATCGGGCGTTACGAATAATCAGGGGATTTATTGAAATCACGAACTGACAAGACTGAGCGGGCATCGAAACGGGAGGCCGGGCCGGAAAGAAGGAAAGATCGTCGCGTACCAACTCCGACGGGAATGTGGGTGTCGTGGAGATTTGAGAAACAGAGACACACTTCCCGGGTATTGGATTTCAGCGCTTCCGGTGCATTCATTGTTACGAATGATGTAGTGGCCGTCGGCACTCCGCTAAAGCTGATTTTTGCCATGGTTGAAGGGGAATTAAAACTTGAGGCAGTGGTCCGTAATTCCAGACCGGGCAGCGGCATGGGCGTGCAGTTCAACTCTGTAGGCGGAAAAGAACTTGCAATGATTCTCAAGGCTTTGAAACGGCTCAGGCCCTGGTGAAATATATAGGGTTTCTGCATGCCCCCTTACAGCAACAATCAAGCTGTTATTCCACATGTTTTGGTTAGTCGAACCTCAGTTTCCCTGTATCCAAGAAGTTAATATTTCCTTGAAAAGTTTGAAAAAAAAGGTACCAGTGGTTCATTCGTACGCACACGCCAAGTATTAGATTCTTGATCCTCATAGATAGAGCTTTGGGCTAAGCCGGTGAAGCGGGACCGTTTCACAAGTTTGCGCCGCAAAACCGCGCGAATAAGGGCCATCAAGACCAGGAAAAATCAAGATGCCGAAAATTCTGCTTGTCGAAGATAACGAGATGAATAGAGAGATGCTGTCGAGAAGGCTGGAGCGCAAGGGCCACTCTGTTATCTCTGCTCACGATGGGGAACAAGGTCATTTTCTGGCTTGTTCGGAAGCGCCCGATCTTATTTTGATGGATATCAGCCTCCCGCTGATGAATGGGTGGGAGTTGACGCGGCTGCTGAAAAGCAACGAATGCACGCGACACATACCGATTATCGCGCTGACCGCGCACGCGTTGGTGACGGATCGCAATACCGCGCTAGACGCGGGTTGCGATGACTATGACACCAAACCGATCGACTTTGCCCGGCTGGAGACGAAAATCGAAAGCTTGCTCACAGTGAAGAAATGATCATTAGAAAACGCCAGCCCGCTTTTGAAGCCCGTGGCAGCGATGCTTGCTGGTCTCTGGGTGGTGCTTACCTTCAATGACGACCGTGCAGCAAAGCGACCAGATTTCCTCTCGCACTGCGCTCGAGGCCAAGCTAGAGCTAGCAGAGCGTGCGCTGGTTTATTCAAACCGCAACATACAAATCACCACAGAGATCCTGATACAAGCCTCCGAAGAAGTGCTGCCACTGCTGGTTGAGCGCACCGAAAATATCGCCAATATTGCTGCGCTGGTTCAGGGTCTCAGGGAACAAGTGGAATCGGAGAGCGAAAGAGAACTTCTAGACGCCGCGAGCGCGTCATGGTTATCGGCGCACAAATACGGAACCTCACTTCATCAGCTGATTGATAAACAGAGATCTGCCGCGGCGGGGCTGGCAATGGCGAACGTGATGCTGCCATTCCTGCTTGATAACGCATCGTGGCGAGCGTTCGTGCAGTTCTTACGCGCCCAACTGGGGCCGACGACGGGGCCTTTCAAACAATGGAAGCGCGGGTTGGCTGGCCGAGCCAGCGAATTCGTTCGCGCGAATCAGGAGTTGAAATGCGCGGTTGCGGAACGAGGGCGCATTGCGGAAAAGCTTTCACAGTTCACCTCGATCGTGGAATGTTCGAACGATGCAATTATCATGCACACGCTGGACGGCACGATTGCCAGCTGGAATATCGGCGCTGAGAACATCTACGGTTATTCCGCGAACGAGGTAGTGGGGCGGCCGCGAACTTGGCTTTTGCCCGACGAGCAGGCGGATGAGTTGCCGGGAATTCTGGAACTACTAAAGCGGGGAGAAAGAACTGCGGCGAAGGCGAAGGAAACTATTCATATCGGTAAGGGCCAGCGTCGTATTGAGGTTTCAGAGATGCTGTCTGCTGTTAAAGATGCCGGGGGAAGAGTTGTCGGGGCAGTGGCCATCATTCGAGACATCAGCGGACGGAACGTAGCATCAAATCAGCTTCCTCGTTAACAAGTCAGTAGCAAACCAACCCACATTAAAAAAGCAAAGGGCTTGACAGGGGCGCGGGAATTTTACAGAATACGCGCAGGGCGAACAAAAAGCGAACATCGTTTTTGGGTCCTGAATATTTTCCCATGCGCTCCAATCTCGCTACTCTCCGTTCTGATGTTGAGCTTTCGCTGGCTGGGCGGGTGGTTTCCCCGTTTGGGTATCGCGACCGCAAGAGTGTGGAGACGGTGCTTACGGGGATTCCGGAAATTGATGCTCTGGCCGGGGGCTTTCCGCGTGGGGCGTTAACGGAAATTTGCGGGCCGCCGTGTTCCGGACGGACTACGGTGCTGCTTTCGGCTTTGGCGTCGAGGACGGCGGAGGCGGAAGTGTGCGCGTTGATTGACGCTCGGGATTCATTTGATCCGCGCAGCGCGGAGGCTGCCGGAGTGGAGCTGCGGCAATTGCTGTGGGTACGCTGCCGCGGGCTTGATCAATCATTGCGCGCTGCCGACCTGGTGATTCAGGGCGGAGGATTTGGGTTTATTGCCTTGGACCTTAGCGACGTGGCACCGGAGACGGTGCGGCATGTGCCGCTGAATGCGTGGTTCCGGTTTCGTCGCGCGGTGGAAGATACTTCGACGGTGTTGCTGGTGCTGGAGCAGGAGTCCAACGCGAAAACGTGCGCTTCACTGGTTTTGCGGATGAGCATGAAAGGGGCGAAGTGGTCGAGCACGCGGGAAAGCCATGTTGAAGACACGACCGTAGGAATTAACGCGACAGGGATTAAGGCGACAGAAATTTCGCGGCATTCACGTGGATCGTTGACGCAGGAAGTTTTAGCACAGGGATGTTTGGTGCATGCCGGTTTGGCGCATGCACGATTGCTGGATGGTTCGGATGTTCAAGCAGAGATGCTGCATACGCGCATTCAATCGGTCAATTTTCAGCAAATGCAAAATGAGTTCCGGCAGGCGCAAAACGGGCCAGTTTCTATTGAGAGGCATTTTGCGGGGCACGATTTAGCGAATTCCAGTGACGGCTTCGAGCGTAGTGACACGCAAAGTTTTTCGGCGCAATCCGTGTGGAGCTATCTGCACGGCTTGCCCGTGGAAGCAAAACTTAAATGAGGAGCGCGGGACGCAAATAATTTTGCTGAATTTTATTTCCAATTCGCGATTGAACTGTCATGTCCTTTGCCGCCATTCATATTCCCGATTTTATTGTGCAAGCGGTGGTGCGTGGGGACGGTGCGCTTCGCGAGCGGGCGGTGGCGATTGTGGAAGGTACGCCGCCATTGTGGAGCGTGGTGGCGGCCAATCGACGAGCGGCGCAGGTGGGAATCGAATTGGGGATGGCGAAATCGCAAGCGGCGCAATTTACGGGTGTGGAAATTCGGCACCGTTCGCCGGCGCAGGAGAAAGCGACGCACGAAGCGCTGCTGGATCTGGGGTGGTCGGTTTCACCGCGGGTGGAAGATACCGCACCAGACACGATAGTTCTCGATCTTACGGGATTGAGCGGTTTATTTGGCACGGAAGAAAAAATCGCTCAGGAACTTGCGAAACGCGGTTTCGGGCTGGGTTTAAGCGCGCGCATCGCAGTAGCTGAAAATATTGAAGTGGCGATTCTGGCATCGCGTGGGATGCCGGGCATCACATTAATTCCTCCGGGGGAAGAAGCAAAGCGACTGAGAGCTTTGCCGGTGCACACGCTTCTTCCTGCTCCTGAAATTCTGGAAACATTGACGCGTTGGGGCGTGGAAACCTGCGGCAGGCTGGCTGCTTTGCCGGTGATACAGCTTTCTGAACGGCTGGGGCAAGGCGGGGTGCTGTTGCACACGCTGGCGCGCGGGGCATTGGTGCGTTCGCTGGTGCTGGCCAAGCCTTCGGATAATTTTCAGGAAGAAATGGAACTGGATGATTCCGTGGAGGAGTTGGAATCGCTGAGCTTTGTTCTGGGGCGATTGCTGGATCAATTGTGCGAACGGCTGGCGGCGCGTTCGTTGTCGGCGCGCAGCATTCGAATGGAATTCGAGCTGGAGCGGTCGTTCGAAAAAGGCTTGCAACTTTCCGCGCATGCGGATCAGCACAAACTGATTCCACGCAAATTTGAAAAGATTTTGGCGCTGCCGGTGCCCATGCGTGATTCCAAACTGCTGCTGAAATTGGTGCGGTTGCGTTTGCAGTCCGATCCGCCGCTTGCAGCGATTATAAAAATAATGCTATCGGCGGAAGCGGACCGGGTACGCACCACGCAACGCGGATTATTCCTGCCTGTTTCGCCGGAGCCGGAAAAACTGGAGCTGACCATGGCGCGGCTCGCGAATCTGGTGGGCGACGCGAATGTTGGGTCGCCGCAGCTGATGGATACGCACCGGCCGGATGCGATTCGCATGGAGCGCTTCCGGTTGGCGCAGGAAGCGGCAGGCGGCCGCAGAAAAAAGCCGATTGCAGCGACGGATAAATCAGTGGAAAAGAATTCTTCTACATCGCGAATCGCCAAGCCTGCAAACGGTTTTCGTCTTTTGCGCCCAAGCGTTCCGGCGCGGGTGGAATTGCGCGAAGGTCTGCCGGTGCAGGCATTTTTTTACGGCGCGCGCGGCGAAATCGTGGCGGCGTCGGGGCCGTGGCGAACTTCTGGAGAGTGGTGGCAGGATCCGTGGGATCAAGCGGAATGGGATGTGGAAGTTCGGTTTTCATCGAATGCACAAAAAAATAAACGTGCTTCAAATGCGCTGTCGAATCCCGCTGGGGAACGCGGACTTTATCTCATTTATTACGATTTACGGCAGCAGGGGTGGTTTTTGAGGGGGATGTACGACTGATGTATACGGAATTACATGCACGTTCCGCGTTCAGTTTTCTTGCGGGGGCTTCTTTGCCGGAAGAGTTGGCCAGCTTGTGCGCGGAGCGCGAGATGGAAGCGATGGCGGTGCTGGATCGCGACGGCATGTATGGGGCGCCGCGTTTTCATATGGCGGCGAAGAAATCGAGTGTGCGCGCGCTGATCGGGGCTGAAGTTACTTCTGAAGAAGGATGGCGGTATCCGTTGCTGGTGGAGTCGCGCAAGGGTTATCAAAATATTTGCCGCTTGATCACCAGCATGAAATTGCGCGCGAAAAAAGGGGAAGGGCAGGTCTCTCGCGCGGAATTAGCTGCGCAATTGGGGAATGACGGTGGCGGATTGATTTGTCTCACCGGGGGAAATGAAGGGCCGCTCGCACATGCGCTGGCGTCCGGCGGAATGGAAGCGGCGGTGAACAGCATTCAGCAGCTTTGCGAATTATTTGGAAGGCGCAATGTATATGTGGAATTGCAACGGCATTATTGCCGAGATGAAGAGGTTCGCAACCAGTGTGCGCGGGAAATCTCGCAAAAATTAAATTTGCCGGTGTTGGCTACCAACGGGGTTTGTCATGCTTTGCCGGAACAGCGTGAATTGCTGGATGTATTTTCTTGTGTGCGTCATCACCGCACGCTGGCCACCGCGGGGCGGCTGCTGGCGCGCAACGCCGACCGCCATTTGAAGTCTGGCGCGGAGATGGTGAAACTTTTTGCGGACCTTCCGGAAGCCATCGCGAACACGCAGGTACTGGCTTCGCGGCTGCAATTTACGTTGAACGATCTGGGTTACCAGTTCCCGATATATCCGGTGCCAAATGGGCGCTCGCAGATGCAGTTTTTGCGCGACCGCGCTTACGACGGCATGCTGGCGCGCTACGGAACGGACAACGAGCGTGCGCAAAAGCAAATCGCTCATGAACTGGACGTTATTGAAAAGCTGAATCTGGCGGGCTATTTCCTGATTGTGTGGGACATCATTCGGTTTTGCGGGCAGCAAAATATTCTGGTGCAGGGGCGCGGGTCGGCGGCGAATAGCGCGGTTTGCTATGCGCTGGGGATTACGGCGGTGGATCCGGTGGGCATGGAGTTGCTGTTCGAACGGTTTTTGTCCGAGGAGCGCGGCGAGTGGCCGGACATTGACCTCGATCTGCCGAGCGGCGATCAACGCGAACGCGCCATTCAATATGTTTATGAAAGGTACGGAAAACTTGGCGCGGCCATGACAGCGAATGTCATCACGTATCGTGGGCGCTCGGCGGCGCGCGAAATTGGAAAAGCTTTTGCGTTTGATCCGGAAGTGCTGAATCGGCTGACTTCGCTGGTGGGAGCGTGGGAATACAAGGACGCCAACGACACACTGGAGCGGCAGTTTAAGGATGCCGGGCTGGACTTGCAGCATCCGCAGATTCGAAAATTTTGCGAGTTGTGTTTGAGGTTTCAGGATTTGCCGCGGCATCTTGGGCAACATTCGGGAGGAATGGTGGTCTGCCAGGGGCAACTGGATTCGGTGGTGCCGCTGGAGCCGGCGACGATGCCTGGGCGTGTGGTGGTGCAATGGGATAAAGACGATTGCGCGGATATGGGGATCGTGAAAGTGGATTTGCTGGGGCTGGGGATGATGGCGGTGCTGGAGGAGTCGCTGAAAATTATTCGCGATGATTATGGCGAAGAAGTGGATTTGAGCCGACTGCCAGCGAATGATCCGCTGGTTTATAAAACTTTGCAAAAAGCGGACACCGTGGGGATGTTTCAGATTGAAAGCCGCGCGCAGATGGCGTGTTTGCCGCGACTGCACCCGGTTTGTTTCTACGACATTGTTGTGCAAGTGGCGATTATTCGGCCGGGGCCGATTGTGGGGCAAATGGTGAATCCTTATTTAAAGCGGCGGGCGGGGCGCGAGGCGGTGACGTGTTTGCATCCTTCGCTGGAACCGGTGTTGGCGCGGACACTGGGAGTGCCGCTTTTTCAGGAGCAACTGCTGCGCATAGCCATGATTGCCGCAGGTTTTAGCGGTGGCGAGGCGGAAGAGTTGCGGCGCGCTTTTGGTTTCAAGCGCTCGGAAAGGCGAATGAAAGATGTGGAGCTCAAGTTGCGACGGGGGATGGACAAAAACGGCATCAACGGGGAAACGCAGGAGACGATTATTCGGTCGATTACTTCGTTTGCGCTATATGGATTTCCGGAATCGCATGCGGCCAGTTTTGCGTTGATCGCGTACGCCAGCGCGTATTTGAAATGTCATTACCTGGCGGCATTTACGGCGGCAATGCTGAACAATCAGCCGATGGGATTTTATAAGCCGCCTTCGCTGGTTACGGATGCGCAAAGGCATGGTTTGCGAGTGCGGCCGATTGATATTACGTGTTCGAATTGGCTTTGTACGCTGGAGAAAATTGACGAAAAGTTTGCGGTGCGACTGGGGCTGCGGTATGTGAAAGGATTGCGCGCGGAGATTGGGGAGGAAATTGTTCGCGAGCGTGGGGTGCGTCCATTTAGCTCTGTGGATGATTTGAAACGCCGCGTTCCACGAATTCAGAAAGGGGAATTGGCGGTGCTCGCGGAGG
>DATBBY010000178.1:0-16994 GCA_036270765.1 Candidatus Acidiferrum sp. | reverse complement strand
CCTCAGAGATTCGTCATTGGTTCAAACAGCTTTCGCTCCCTCACCTGCTTCGAAGAACCGCTCCAGTAAGTATTCTAACAGCATGGCCGCGACAAGGTCGAAGGCCGGAGCGGGGCCTGTTTCGACCCCGGCATGTTTCAGCCCTAAGTCCGTAATCGTTGATGCCGAAGTGCCATTGCCCGTTAAATTCGATACTCTTTGCCTTCGAATTGGGCTTTTGAAGTTGGACGGTCAATCCTTGCGGTTTTTTGCAAGCGCGGGCCTTGTCTGCGCATTTCATTTTCGTTGTATTTAGAGTTTCGTAAGAGAAAACTATTTTTGCGCTGTTCAACGGCGTGAGAATATGGCATCAGTTTGGCTAGGTTGCGACGTGCTATATTCCCGGACCAATAATTTAGAGAAATCGTAACTGCCATTAAAGAGTCGTTAAACGTCACGCCCATGTGTGAAGGTGGTTATGAAGACTTGTCCTTACTGTGCCGAGGCAATTCAGGAGGATTCCCAATTCTGCCAATTCTGCGGTACCAATTTAGGCTCGCCGCCGGTGCCGGCACCCTCATCGATTGCAGCGGCGTATCCGACTGAGTCCCACACCAGTGGCAAAGCGATCGCCAGCCTCATCTGTGGACTTTTCTTTTTCATCTTACCTGCCGCGATCGTCGCGGTTATCTTAGGTCACCTGTCCTACTCGGAGATTCAGAAAAGCCTCGGCAGAATTCGGGGAAGGGGCCTAGCCTTCGCCGGACTCATTCTTGGCTACTTCGGCGTCGCTTTTGTCCCGTTAATTCTGATCATCGCCGCCATCGCAATTCCGAACCTGCTACGCGCAAAAATGGCGGCGAACGAAGCCTCGGCGGTTGGATCACTTCGAAGCTATCAATACGCGATGGGCGCCTACGCCTCGAAGTGCCCAAAAATCGGTTTCCCAAAATCTCTCGCCAACCTTGGTGAAGGCCGTGGCGACTGTGAGCGAGCCAATTTGCTGGATGACTCCTTGAGTGCAAACCAACCAATTAAGTCCGGCTATTATTTTCACTACCTCGCCGCGGAGCCGGACGATGTCGGCCAAGTTACCAGCTTCGTGATCACAGCCGACCCGGTCAGCCCAAATACTAGCGGCGTCCGTCATTTCTACATCGATCAAACGGGGGTAATCCGCTGGAACACTGACCGGCCGCCCGACGTCGGAAGCCCAGCGCTAGAGTGAGACCATGTCCTCAGTGCGGGCAGCAGATCCAGGACGCGGCGATCAAATGCCGCTATTGCAGAAACTGGCTCGTACCGCCGCCGGCTGGCTTGGAAGGCGTTTCGCCACAAATTGTAATACGACAAAACACCACAAGCGGGATGGCTATAGCAAGTCTTGTGGTGGGATTACTGTGGATGTACTGGATAGGTTCGATTCTGGCAATTTGTTTGGGATACGCGGCGCGACGGGAAATCCGCAATAACCCTGGGCGCATCGAAGGCCAAGGTATGGCTACGGCGGGAATAGTCCTCGGATGGATCGGGATCGCGGTGCTGGCGGCTACGATCGTCGGGTTTCTGTATCTTCGAAAAATAGATACAGGTCCACCAATCCTTCGCAAGACGAGATCGACAGCGGCAGTGGTCGAGCGGTCAAGAACAGCCCAGGAGTGGTTCGCGTGCGCATAAATTTCAAAGGTTTATCCGGTGTGGTTCTATTCTTAGCCCTACCTCTAACTGTTTTTTTCGCAGCAACGAATGATTCTCGTACCGCGGCTTCGGAGCAACTTGGGCATGTGGATTTTCCCAATAGTTGCAAAGCGGAAGCGCAGCCGGCACTGCTGAAGGGCGTGGCGTTGTTGCATTCGTTCCAATACATGGCGTCCGAGAGTGCCTTCAAAGCCGCCACGGACCTGGATGGAAATTGTGCGATCGCGCACTGGGGCGCGGCCATGGCCCTTTATCATCAGCTCTGGGATTTTCCCGGAAGGCGAACGCTAAAAGAAGGCTTAGAAAACGTGGAACAAGCGCAGAAACTCAGCGCCCCTACTCCACGAGAACAGGGCTACATCGCCGCAGCGGCTGCGTTTTATCGGGACGACGCCAACCTTTCTCATGTGCAGCGGACTACCGCTTACTCACAAGCGTTAGCGCAACTACATTCGGCCGCACCGGGGGATGTGGAAGCCAGCGCGTTTTATGCCTTGTCGTTGGTGGCTTTGGCGGACGAAAACGTCGACGACACCGCCAATCGCAAAAAGGCGATTGCCATTCTCGAGCCGCTCTTCCGGCAGCATCCCGACAATCCTGGCGTGGCGCATTACCTGATACACGCCACGGACAGACCTCAGTTTGCGAGCGAAGGGCTGGCCGCGGCCCGCGCCTACGCCAAGATCGCGCCGGATTCCTCCCATGCATTGCATATGCCGTCGCACATTTTTACGCGTCTCGGGTTGTGGCAAGAATCGATCGCATCGAACATCGCGGCAACGGCGGCGGCAGCGCACGCTACAGAAATGCATCAATCCGAATCACATTATCAGACGCATGCGATGGACTTTCTGGATTACGCATATCTGCAAAGCGGACAGGAAGCCAAGGCGCGCGCGCTTTCGGCGGAAGAGATGAACGTGCCCGGTTCTGGCGAAGGTGAAAAAGCAGGTCACAGGGCTGCGGTGGATGCGCGAAACGCGATCGAGCTACACCGGTGGAAAGAAGCTGCCGAGCTGGCTATACCCGAGCGGCGAAACTCGCAGGACGCTATTTATTGGGCGCGAGCGATTGGAGCGTTACGGACTGGAGATGTGAGCTCCGGGAAAACCGATGTGGATAAATTAATAGAAGTAGTGGCGCATCGCGAAGGCGAGAGTAAGGCCACCGGCTATGACGTTTCCGCTGAGAAGGCCACCGATCTTCGCGAAGCGGAGGCCTGGCTAACCTATGCTCAAGGCGATTCGTCAAAGGCCATAGAATTGTTGCGCGCCGCGGCGGACCGCGAGGATGCAAAAGGAGTGGACTCCGTCACCATGCCGGCGCGCGAGATGCTTGCTGACCTGTACATGGAGTTGAAGCGACCGAGCGATGCCATGCAGGCTTATCAGACGGTCCTAGTGGAGGCGCCCAACCGGTTTGACGCTTTGCTGGGTGCCGCGCAAGCAAGCCTAGCGGCGGGCGATACGCACTCTGCGCGAGATTACTACTCGCAATTGTTGAAGATCGCAGACCCCTCGGCCGACCGGCCTGAACTAAAGGAAGCTAGGGCCTACCTGGCCGGTCCCAAGATTCGGTAGTGTGCGCTACGAAAATGGGTACACTAGTATCGGCGTAAGACGTCATCTTGAGTGCTAAGATTGATAACCGAACCGGCGCGACGATTATAGTCACCTTGGCGGAGTTTTGACGCACCTGATTCTGCCCAGCACGGGTCCTTTAGGGAACAACCTCATCGCGTCATGAAGTTTAGCTGCTATTTATTGCAACCAGCGACTAGGATGGGCATCGAAGTTTAGAAAAGCATGGGGCACACCTCAAAATTCGGAAATTACTTCGCCAGAACTTTGGCACTGGCGATTGCCTGCTGCATCGTCGTCTTCCTGATACAGGTCGTGATTCACGACCACGAAAGCGGTCAAAACGAGGCGGCCTGCCGGGTTTGCCACGCCGCGCACATGGGCGGGGCACCGAGCGTCAGTGCGCTGTTATTAGCCGCGCCTCTTTTTCCAAGTGGTTGCGTCGATGAAATTTCCGTACAGTTTCACAAAGATTTATTCACTCACGATTCTCCTTCCCGCGCACCTCCTGCTGCGTAAATCGCTTCCTAATTAAGTCGAAAGCTCCCGTCGCGCTGCTCTACCCCTAAGGCAGCGGCGCATCGCTATATTTCCAGATATTTCCAGTCGGCCAACCTACAAAGCACATCGCCCCACCCTGGAGGCAGAGGAGAAATCGAATGATGGTCAGAGGGTTTGCATTTTTCGTTTTGAGTTTTGGTTTCTTATTTGGTGCAATTCCGAGTTATGCCCAGTTGGGTAATGCCGGCTCCATTGAAGGGGTCGTAAAAGATCCATCGGGGGCGGCTGTGGCCGGTGCAACGGTAGAAATTACATATGGCGTGAGTGGCTTTCAGCGGTCCACCACCACCCAAAGTGATGGGACTTTTCGCTTCACGAACGTGCCTTTTAACACCTATCACACGGTGGTGACCGCGACAGGTTTTGCACCGTTCACCCAAGATATAGACGTGCGTTCGTCGGTTCCGGTAAACGTGCAGTTGGCATTGAAGGTAGGCTCAGCGGCAACTACAGTTACAGTCGAGGCTAACGGCGGGGATCTGATCGAAACTGAGTCTACCTTTCATACGGACGTGGATCAGGGAATTATCGACAAGCTCCCGTTGGAGAGCCAATCATCGTCCTTTACTTCGATAGCTACACTGGTTTCGCCAGGCGTCGCTGCGGACTCCAATGGCCTCATGCACGGACTTGGGGATCACGCAGAAAACTCCATCTCGCTTGATGGGCAGCCGATCACAGACCAATTCAGCAAAGTATTTTCAAACCAGCTTCCTTCCGATGCTATTCAATCAATGGAAATTATCTCAGGCGCCCCACCAGCGGAATTTGGCGATAAGACCAGCCTGGTGATAAAAGCAACCACGAAATCTGGACTTGGCGTAACCACGCCTACGGGGACCGTTTACGCTTCATACGGGAGCTTTGGCACCGCAAACGTCGGCTTTAACTTGGCGTATGGAACGCAGAAGTGGGGCAATTTCATCGCGGCGAACGGGCTCAACTCGGGGAGATTCCTGGATCCGCCTGAGTTTCAAGTGATTCACGCAAAGGGCAATGAAGAGAACATCTTTGACAGATTCGATTATCAGTTCTCGCAGAAAGACACTCTACACCTGAACTTGAACTATACGCGTTCGTGGTTTCAGACCCCCAACGCGTTTGATAATCTCAACGTCACGGACGTCAACGGAAATGTTGTCGGGAATGCCGATCAGCGCTCCAAGATAGGGACCTATAACATTGCGCCGGTTTGGACGCGGTTGATCAACTCCACAACCGTGCTTACGGTTGGCGCGTTCGTGCGACATGACGAATTTAATTACTATCCCAGCCAGAATCCACTGGCGGATTTCAGTCCGATCCAATCGGAGAGCATCGCGCAAAACCGGGCTCTTACGAACACTGGCGTACGCTCTGACGTTTCTTACGTGAAGGGCATCCATAACATAAAAGTTGGTATCACTTACGAACAAACATTTTTGACCGAGAACGATAATCTTGCCATCGTCAACCCGACCCTAAACTCGCCCTGCCTCGATGCACTCGGAAACCCGCAAACCGGTTTCACGGATCCAACGCAATGTGGAGCCGCCGGGCGTACTCCAAATGATGGCTCAAACCCAAATGCCGCTGTTGCGCCATTTATTCCTCTTCTCGGTTGCTTCGACCTGACTAGACCAACTCCAGCCTCAGCGGACGGCTGCACGAATTCCGCGAGCGCCTTCCATTTGTTCCACGGTCATACCGATGTCAAGGAATTGGCCTTGTACGCTCAAGACACCATTACAAAGAACAATTGGTCCTTCAATTTAGGTATTAGAGGTGATGTATACAACGGCATAACCAGCTACGCTCAGCCTGAGCCAAGGGTGGGCGTCGCGTACAACATCAAGCCCACTAACACTGTGCTGCGGGTCTCCTATGCACGAGTCATGGAAACGCCCTTCAATGAAAATCTCGTCCTCGCCAGCAGCGGTTGTAACGACCCGGTTGTGAATGGAATTTTCAGCGCCTCCTCGGGAGGCTCGCCATGCTTGAACGTGCCGTTGCATCCCGGCTGGCGCAATGAGTTTCACGCGGGATTTCAGCAGGCCTTCGGTAAATACCTCGTCGTGGACGCAGACTACATTTGGAAGTACACCCATTACGGCTTCGACTTCAGCATTCTGGGCAATACCCCGGTTACTTTTCCTGTGGAGTGGCACAACTCAAAGATCCCGGGCTTTGCTCTTCGCGCCAGCGTGCCGAACTATCATGGCTTCAGCGCTTTTGTGGTCATGTCCAGCGTCGCGGCCCGTTTCTTCCAGCCTCAGATATCCGGGCTTGGTGTTACACCCGGGGGACAGGGCGGCACTGGCGTCTTCCGTATCGATCATGACGAGAAATTCAACCAGACAACACACTTACAATATCAATTCGGAAAGCTAGGGCCTTGGGTGGGATTCAACTGGCGCTATGACAGCGGCCTGGTAGTCAGCGGAGTTCCCGATGCTGGCGCGGCCCTGGCCCTTACGGCGAATCAGCAGGTGACCATCGGACTGGCTTGCAACGGGGTCTTCGCAACGGTAACTACCCCCCTGACCCCTGGAAACTGCGCCGCCGGCCCTGTTACATCGAAACTAATCACGCTCCCACAGGGTGGTTTTAATGGAATCCCGAGCCAGGAGAACGACGACCACAATCCTGACAGAGTCAAGCCACGTAATCTATTCGATATCGCGATTGGGGACGAAAACCTGTTCCGCGGTGACCGATACCGTTGGAGTTTGCGCTTCACGGTGGTCAACGTGACCAACAAAGTGGCACTGTATAACTTCCTTTCCAGCTTCACGGGCACACACTTTGTGACGCCACGCGCCGAAACTGCGGAGCTCGGCTTCCACTTTTAAGTGCTCCGCCTGATCTGGAAAAAGGCCCGGCACGCCATATCGGCGCGTCGGACCTTTTTTTTAATCCTTGGACGTTTACTTTTTCGGTTGAGCAGTGGGCGGAAGGATTCCGCTTAAGCGCAGGTAAATGGCCTCTTGGCCGTAGTGATCAGCGAAGCCCATGCCCAAGGCGATGAGTGCGCCAGCGCGTGAAGAAGGGACTCTGCCGAACAGCACTATCGGCTCACTGAGTTTGGAATCGTCCACGTTCGCGAGCGCCGTGGCACAGAAATCGAACGAAGCTTTGAGTCCCGCTACCAGCTTGTCTTTCGGATTGTCCTCGGCAAGTTTCTCTGACGCGGGTGCCGGAGTGCCCGAAATTTGAGAACACAGCGCGTTGTTGCCTTCCGCGATGTGAATCGTGAGATGGCCAAAAGTGTTCATCTCGGGCGTAGGTTTGAAGTTATATTTTTCTGGCGGCATGGCTTCAGCAGCGGCGACCATATTTTTGTTGAAGCGCGTCAGTTGCTGCTTCACGAAGGAACTGACCGGATTTGCGACCGGGGCGGTGCTGGCCTGAGGCGCGTTAGTGGCGGCCAGCGGCTTGGTCTCATCCTTTTGAGCCTTCGCCGCGGTTACCGTGGTCAGAGCAATCGAGGCTAATAAAACGAATCGTACGCAGTTCATTTTTTCCCCTTTCACTTTTCTAGAGCGCAGGAAGCATACTCCGCTGTCATCGCGAGCAACAAGTTCGTTATCTCTAACGAGACGATTTGCCCCGGAGTTTTGTTACCGAGAATTTGGTGCGCGTGCAGGGCGCCCGGGAAAGACACCTTCTACTAGTTCGCCGTTTGAGAGGACGGGAGTGCCATTCACCAGCACGAACTGGATTCCGGTCGAGTCTTGGAGCGGATCTTCGAAAGTGGCTTTGTCGATGATGCGTTGTGGATCGAAAACGGTGATATCCGCATCGGCGCCTTCGCGGATGCGGCCTTTGTCTTTAAACATTGGCGCGCGTTTTTGCAGCCGTTGCGCGGGCATAAGCGTCATCTTGCGCAGCGCGGTCATCAAGTCGAGAGTTTTTTCTTCGCGAACGTAGTGACCCAGCACACGAGAGAACGTGCCTTGCCCCCGGGGATGAACCTTTGAGCCGGTGACCGGGACGCCATCGCTGGCGATCATGACGATGGGATCCGCGATGGCGGTTCGCACAGCCGCTTCGGGAATAGAAAAGATGACCACCAAGCCGCCTTCCTTGCGATATTTTTCAAAACTTTCGGCGGTCAAACGCTCCCCGGTTTTGCTCCACTGAATGTCTTTGTAGGTGATGCCTTGGCGCTCCTGCCAGCCGGGATCGAAAATCGCGGAGTCAAGATTGGTGCTGCCGGCGGCGTAGGGATAGCATTCGGTCGTCACGTCGAGACCGCTATTTTGGGTGCCTTTTACCATGGCGATCAGTTGCGGCGTATTTTTCAAGCCCATGCTGGTGATGTGCACGACGTGCAAAGGTGCGCCGGTTGCAGCCGCAGCGGCGATGACCTCCTCGATTCCGACCAATCCGGTAGTGGGTTCTTTCAAACCAGCATGGCGAAGATGCACGTGCACGCTGGCCTTTTCCGCTGCTGCCACGCGAAATACATCCACAATTTCATCGTGCGATGCTCCCGCGGTGTAGTTGATGCCCATGCCCACGGCCAGCGCGCCACTTTGCAAACCGTGGCGAATTTGATTTTTTATTTCCTCCAGCTCTTGTGGATTCGCTTCCCGATGGGCGGCATCCCCGGTAGGCAGAAAATTTCCCGGGTCGTGCATCACTTTCATGCGCACCGGAATATGGCCCGCGCTTACGCCGTAGTTGATGAGACTGTTGCCTTCACGTTTGGCGTACCAGGCGTCCACGTCGTCGGTGCCGACTTCGAGTTCGAGTGAAGTGGTCACGCCGTCGTGAGCCTGAAACTGGTAGTTCCGCGGTTCCTGGGCATGCTCATGGAGATCGATAAAGCCTGGCGCAACGACCAAACCTTTTGCATCGAGAACGGTCGTTCCTTTTAGCGGTTCGACGGAGATCGCTCGAATTTTTCCTCCGTTGACCCCCACGTTGCGCACGGCGTCCAAACCTGACTCGGGATCCATCACGCGGCCGTTAGCGATCACGATATCGTAATCGGACACCAGGACTTGGGCGGCCGCGCTTCCGCCAGGTCCATCAATCCGCGCGCAAACGCCAACGACGGCGGCGAGGACTGCGAAGCAAATTGCGACCACCCGGAGATTTATTTTGCTCATGAATACTCCCGTTTTATTTCTACCGACTCTGTACACGTGACCTGCGCCAGAGCCAAAGATATGCACAACGACTCCGGTGCGGGAAGGCTTGATAGCTATAATGGAACCGGCTTCGGTTGGAAAGGACTTTTAATGAATTACCGGCGATTTGGACGCACCGGCTGGAATGTCAGTGAGATTGGTTACGGAATGTGGGGTATGGCCGGCTGGACCGGCTCTGAAGATCAGCAATCGCTGGAGTCTCTGCAACACGCCGTGGATCTGGGCTGCAATTTTTTCGATACCGCGTGGGCCTATGGCGATGGACACAGCGAGACCTTGTTGGGGCAAATTATTCGCGCCAATCCGAGGAAGACACTCTACGCGGCCACCAAGACACCGCCTAAGAATCGTCGATGGCCGAGCCAACGGGGATTTTCTGTGGACGAATCGTATCCGCCGGAATACATCGAAGAGTATGTGCACAAGAGCCTCGAAAATATTGGCGTCAGCAAGCTGGATCTAATTCAGTTTCACACTTGGGAAGATCACTGGCTGGACGACGATCGCTTATTGAAAGCCATTGAAAAGCTGCGCACCGGCAACGATGTGCGCGCGGTGGGAATCAGCATCAATCGCTGGGAGCCTTGGAATGGTATTCGCGCCGTAAAATCCGGGCTGATCGATGCGGTGCAGGTTATCTACAATATTTTCGATCAGAGCCCCGAAGATGAGTTGTTTCCCGCGTGTCGCGAGAAAAATGTGGCGGTGATCGCGCGTGTCCCATTCGATGAAGGAACGCTGACGGGAACACTCACGCCAGAAAGCAAATGGCCGCAGGGCGATTGGCGTAACACCTACTTCGTGGCGGAAAATCTGAAGAGCAGCGTGGCGCATGCGGACGCGCTGAAACCTTTGCTGCGTGACGGTATGACCATGCCGGAGATGGCGTTGCGCTTTATTTTGAATAATCCGGACGTCAACACGATTATTCCGGGCATGCGCAAACGTCGTAACGTCGAGGCGAATTTAGGCGCGAGCACTCGAGGGCCATTGCCAGCTGAGCTGCACGCCGAGTTGCGAAAACACCGCTGGGACCGTACGCCGACTTCCTGGTCGCAGTAATGTGGGTTGAAGTACTTCGCTTGATTTTGCTACGCGGATTGTTTCAGCGCGCGTTCGACGAGCACCAGGCACCGCTCGGCTTGTTCCCGCAAAACGTCTTCGCGGTAGCCTAGATCGCGTTGCGCGCTGTGCAGTTCATCGGCGATGGCCAGGGCGGCGAGCACCGCAACTTTTTGGGTGTCTACCGTAGAAGTAGCATTCGCTACGGCGCGCATTTTCTCGTCCACGAAGCGCGCCAATTTCAAAACGTAATCCTCGTCCAGCTCTCCGCTAATCGTATATGTTTGACCGAAAATTTGTGCCTTCACGGACACGCGTGTGCAACTCGTTTCTATGGAGTGACTGGGGCCAAGATAGCACAGTCATCGGCTGTGTGGTGCCGCCGGTTGTTGAAAAAGTGATCGCTGTGGGCAGAAAGTTGTGGGTCTGGAGGTATCTATTGCCGGAACGTCCAGGGTTTATGCAGTGCGCAACTGCGCCCCTAGTTCTTTTTCCAATGCCACCACGATGCGCGCGGAGATGTCGCCGATTTGCGCGTCCGTCAGAGTCGCCGAACGCGGCTGCAGCGCAATTCTAACCAGAAGCGAATATTTCCCCGCGGGAATATTTTTACCCCGGAATAGATCGGCGGCTTCGACGGAAACAATCTCTGAGATGTTCAGCGACGAGATGACTCTGACGACGTCCGAAAAGTGGGTCCCGTCAGAAAGCACCAGGGAAAAATCGCGCTCAACCGCGGGAAAACGCGGTATGGGCTGATACCGCCGCGAATTTTTTACCCCGTAGAAAGCGCAATAGAACGGGCCAAGATTTAGTTCCGCGAGAAAAACGTCTTGGCGGAATTTGAGGCGTTCCGCAACACGGCGAGACATTTGCCCCGCAACGCCGAGTGCCTCGGCCTTCAAAAAAAGCGCGCCACGACGGGCTGGATTCAGATATTCGATAGCGCTTTCTTCCCAGCGCAAGCCGCCCGAGAGCGAGCCGAGATTGTCGAGGTCGCCCTTTAAATCGGCGAAAGAAAAGTCGCGCGCGGGCTCGTACAGTTTTTTGTCACGGGCAGCCCCGGTTGCGCCGAGGGTAAGCACGCGCGTTTCAATAGGCTGACTACCATTCAAGCGATAGTGATGGCCAATTTCGAACAGCCGCGCGTTGCGTTGGCCATGATTTAGATTCCATTCGAGCGCACCAGCCATCGTGACCGTGCCTGTGGAACGCAGTACGCCGGCTTCCTCGGAGAGCGGATTGGCGAGCCGCGTGGGAGTAACATCAGCGGGCCGGAAGAGCGCATCGCGTTCTTCAGCGACGTGTGGAATGGTGACAATTTCGCGGTAGCCCAAGCCGATCAGCCGTTCGCGCAAACGCATTTCGGCTTCGTAATGAGGCAAGCGCGCCGCACCTTGTCGCGAGGCCGGCAAACGTGGTGGAAACTTATCGAGGCCGTAGATGCGAACAATTTCCTCGATCAAATCAATCTCGCGCGACACTTCTGCGCGCCAGGAAGGTTGCGTGCATTCCCATGCTGCGAGAATCGACCCGGCTGCGCCGCGATTGTGATCAACCCGCACGGGAACAAAGCCTAACGCGCCGAGAATGGATTCGACTTCCTTGTCGGGAACGTCAGCGCCCATGACGCGAAGAAGTTCGGCGCGGGTGACCTGGATTTTCTTTGGCGCGTGCTTCCCAGGATAGACATCCGCGACTCCGGCAAGTAATTCGCCGCCTGCCAGCTGCAAAATCAATTCCGCGCAGCGGCGCGAAGCCAGCTCGGCCATTTCAGGATCGGCGCCGCGAGCAAAGCGCGTCGAAGCCTCGGTGTGCAGCTTAAGTGACCGAGTGGCCCGGCGGATGGCGATGGGATCGAACCAGGCGCATTCAATCAAAACATTTTTCGTGGAAAAGGAGATCTCAGTTTCAGCGCCGCCCATAACGCCGCCAATTCCCACGATGCGCGCGCCGTCGCCATCGCAGATTACGCAGGTCCCGCGATCGAGTTGGCGGTCGATGCCATCGAGAGTTTTGATTTTCTCACCTGTGGCATTGGGCGTGCCGGAGCCGCGAGGATGCGCGCCGCGCACCACGATCGAGTGGTCGCGTATTTTGTCGTAGTCGAAGGTGTGCAGCGGGTGGCCAAGCTCGAGCATCACGTAATTGGAAATGTCCACCACGTTGTTGATACTGGCGACACCACAAGCTTCCAGCCTGCTTTTAAGCCACGCCGGAGAAGGCTGGATTTTCACGCCGCGGATTACCCGCGCCGTAAACCGTCCGCATAATTCCGGCGAGCGGATTTCCACTTTTATCACTTCCGCGGTGTTGGCTGCCGACTCGGTTGGCTTCGGAGAAACCTGTTTCAACGGCAGTTTGTAAATTGCGCCAACTTCGCGCCCGATCCCGTAGTGGCTCAGGCAATCGGGACGATTGGAAGTCACTTCCGCGTCGATCACCGCGCCGTGCGGGCCATTTTCGATTCCGCCGATGTTCGTTCCGGAAAGTGCCAGGCGCGAAGCCAGTTCCTCCGGCGACGCACTGACCGCCACGAAATCCTGCAGCCAACTGTAGAGCACCTTCATGAAGGGCTGCCACCTGCGGTCAGTTGGCCCAGATGTACCCACGTGGAAAATTCCATCAGAACGCGACCATCTCGCTGGTGAGCAGCAAAGAGCTTATCCAGCGCAGCCATCATCGACGCGAATTTAGGATCATCCTTCGTTGGGACGTACGAGCTGCTGCGCAAACGCCCACGCAATGATTCCAGATCGAGTTGCTGAGAATTGGGAATCTCGCGCGTCAAGAAATTATCGTGGCTCAAAAAGGCGTGGATATCTTTCGGTTGTGGATAAGAATCTCTAACACGAGAATAATCCGTGCCATAGCGCACCAGCAGTTCTTCATAACTCACCGCAAAGCCTGTTCGCGAAAGGGTGCGGTCGTTCCACACGATCGCGACCCAGCCATTCGGGCGCAGGATACGCGCAAATTCACGACGGGTAGGTTCCGGTTTGAACCAATGAAAAGCTTGGCCCACCGTGACAAACTCAGCGCAGGAATCTGGAAGGGTCGTAGCTTCCGCTGATCCGTCTATGCTGCCGAAGCGCGGATAGCCAGCAAGATATTCTTCGCCGGCTTCGCGCATTTCCTGGTTGGGCTCCACGCCAAAGACTGGGTTGCCGTTTTTTAGAAACAGCTCGGCTAAAAATCCAGTGCCAGAGCCAATATCGGCGACGGTGTGCGCGGCCGATAGATGGCTTTGCGACCGCAAGAAATCAAGCACACCCTCGGGATAATGCGGACGATAACGCAAGTAATCGGCTACGCGATTCGAAAAGCGATTTTTAGCGTCAGCAAAACTCACAGCGCGAGAAGCCTCACTCACGGAAATTGCCGCAAGAAGCGAACGTCGTTCTGAAAAAATACCTGGATATCGTCGATGCCATACTTCAGCATGGCTAACCTGTCGATGCCGATGCCAAAGGCAAAGCCACTGACTCTTTTGGGATCGTAATTCACGAAGCCGTAGACAGCGGGGTCGACCATGCCCGCACCAAAAAGCTCTATCCAGCCTGAGCCCTTGCACTTCGAACATGTCGTGCCGGAAGAATTCGAACCGGTGCCATTGCAAAAAATACAGGAAGCGTCGAATTCCACGGACGGTTCGGTAAACGGAAAATAGCTGGGACGGAAACGCGTCTTCACGCCCCAGCCGAAGAATTGCTTCACAAAATATTCGATGGTCCCGGTGAAATCGCAGAACGTGATATCCGAATCAACGGCCAGGCCTTCTATCTGATGGAACATAAAAGAATGAGTGGCATCGGGATTGTCGCGGCGATATACCTTGCCTGGCACGATTACGCGTACAGGCGGCTTGGTTTTTTCCATGGTCCGAATCTGTACCGGAGACGTGTGCGTACGCAAAAGCAGACTGGATGTGGATTGCTTGCCCGCCACGGACGTAACGTCAATATAGAACGTGTCCATGTCATCTCGCACCGGATGGAATTCTGGAATATTGAGCGCTTCAAAATTGTAGTAAGGCGTTTCGATTTCCGGGCCCTCGGCCACGGAAAATCCAATCGAAAAGAAAATGTCTTCAATTTCCTGGAAGACTTGGCGAATCAGATGGCGCGAGCCAACCGGCCGAACAATGCCGGGAAGCGAAAGATCCACCTGATCGCGCGTGCCGGCGGCTGCGTCGCCACCTGAATCGATCGAAGCGTGCAACGCCTCGATCTTCGGCTCAACGTGGGCACGCAACTGGTTTAGCGCCGCGCCTACGGCCGGTTTCAGCGCCGGCCCGGCCGGTTTCAGCCAGTTGTCTGTAATTTGCGTAAGGACGCCGGACTTGCGTCCTAACCAGCCATCGCGGAAAAACTTCCACGACTCTTCGCTGTGAACGCGACTAGATTCGTCGTCGAATCGTGCGCGAATTTGCTCGAACAATGGCGCGATCTGATCTGGTTCGGTAACGCCAAGTTCAGCGAGTTTTTTCGCGGTGATGTTTTCGGCAGCATTCATGAATTAATCGCGGTGACCGGAATACACGTTATCACTAGCCGTGAATTTCCAAACCTGACGATCATGAGGCTATGTGAACCAAAGCTATTGGAAAGGCCATGACTCAGGTCCACACTACGAACCTGGACATCATTCCAGTAGTGATGTTCGCCTAAACCAAAAGCCTTAGGCGGCTTTCTTTTTCTTTTGAGGTGGCGCAGCTGCTCTAGCTTGTTCCGCCAGCAACTTGAACGCAGCCGCATCTTTTACTGCAATGTCTGCCAGAATTTTGCGGTCAAGATCCACCCCAGCGGCTTTCAACCCATGAATCAGCTGCCCGTAGGTGATGCCGTTCAGTCGCGCTGCCGCCCCGATGCGTTGGATCCACAGTCGACGATACTGCCTTTTTTTTACACGGCGATCCCGAAATGCATAACGATCGGCGCGATTAGCGGCTTCCTGCGCGGATTGGTACAACTTGCTCTTGGTGAGAAAAAAACCTTTTGTGCGCTTGAGATACTTCTTTCGCCGCGCACGGCGTTTGGTGCCGCGTTTTACGCGTGCCATCTGGGTTTCTCCTTAATAAAGTGGGAGACAACGGGTTGCGCGCACGCGCAGAAATGCGCGCACGGCAACGGGTTTGTCTCCGGTAGAACTGCTGAACCGCGTGTGCTCACCGTGAGGCGAACCCTGAATGCGGTTCCTTATCGGCCGGCAGGCACCCGTGAAGCGCTGCCTGGCGCGATGCCATTTTGCTTTTCAGCCAAACGGCGCGAGCTTGCGCTCGACTTTTTGTTGCTACTGCATCAGCTTCGGTGGATTGAAGCTGAAAGTCTTTACCAAAAAATTCAGCCTAAGCGTAAGGAAGCAAGAGCCTCACGTTGGCCTTGTCAGCGGCGTTCACCAGCGTGAGCTTCTTCAATTTGCGCATCCGGCCGGGTTTCTTCGTGCCGAGCAAATGGCGCTTGCCAGAATGCATGCGAAGAATTTTGCCCGTAGCGGTGACCTTGAAGCGCTTCTTTGCGCCCCGGTGCGTTTTCAACTTCATCTTGGGCTTGGAACGATTCCTTGGCATTTCTTAAATCCTCTCGCAATTAATTCGTTGTTAATTTGCGCCGTCGTGAAGCTTTCTGCGCTACTGCGACTGCTGCGCGTTCGCCGGCTGCCCTGCGGGCTTGCTTGCCGGAAGGCCCTTCTTGGGCGCCAGCAACGCTACCAGAACATTTCCTTCCATGCGCGGCATGGTTTCCACTTGGCCGTTATCGCCAATTTCCCCCAGCAAGCGGGTCATCTTGGCGCGACCGACTTCCTGATGGGCCATTTCGCGGCCGCGATGAAAAATCATGGCGCGAACTTTGTGGCCTTCCCCCAGAAAGCGAATGATCTGATTCTTGCGAACCTGATAATCGTGCTCGGCGGTAGCGGGGCGAAACTTTACTTCTTTCAGTTGCGAGCCGCGACTGCTCTTGCGCTGTTCGTGCGCTTTCTTGTTCGCCTGATACAGATACTTGCCATAATCGGTGATCTTGCAAACCGGCGGGTCCGCGGTGGGCGAAATTTCCACCAGGTCCAAGCCCTTTTCCTTGGCCATCCTTATGGCTTCGAAAGGCTGCATGACGCCGAGCTGGCCGCCTTCTTCGTCAATCACTCGGATTTCGCGCGCCCGAATACGTTCGTTAACGCGAATGCGGTCGCTCTGCCGGAAAGTACGTTCTGCGATATTTCCCCCTAATGCCACAAGGCTCTTGCTGTGTACGTCGAAGCCTACAAGGCCCAAAATTAAGCCCGATACCCACAGCACAAAACCGCTAAGGGACGGGTTTCAAAGTATAGCATGCGGGCGCGGTAGTCCTACAAGCACGTCAATCCCGGGTAGCGATGTCATTGGGACACCAGCAGCCAATCCCGTGGCGGTCACCTTCAATTTATGCATTTATGAGGACCCGGCCACGCAGGTGTATAATCCCGGCCAACTCTGACAACACTTTGTAAAGTAGACGCGCCCTTCCTCAAGAGCCGCCTCACCATGATCGACGAGATCATTTCCCACTTTCGCATCATAGAAAAATTAGGCGCTGGGGGAATGGGTGTTGTCTATAAGGCCGTCGACATCCGTTTGGACCGCCCGGTTGCGCTGAAATTCCTGCCAGAGAACAGGCTGCAAGATGCGCAAGCGTTGGACCGCTTTCGCCGCGAGGCCCGAGCCGCGTCCGCTCTAAATCATCCGGGCATTTGTACGATCTATGACATCGGCGAACAGGACGGCCGAGGTTTCATCGCCATGGAGTTCATCGACGGTGAAACCCTGCGCAGTCACATCCATGGAAAAGCGCTTCCTCTAGAAGAACTGCTGAAACTCGGGATCCAGATAGCGGAGGCTTTGGACGCCGCCCACGCCGAAGGAATAATCCACCGCGACATCAAACCAGCGAATATTTTCGTAACCAAGCGCGGCCAGGCGAAGGTACTCGATTTTGGCCTC
>DATBBY010000177.1:0-4015 GCA_036270765.1 Candidatus Acidiferrum sp. | reverse complement strand
TTGCGTTTTCACATGGACAGACGCGCCAATCTCGGATATCACCTTTGGGGTTTGTTGATGCTTTTTCTATGGATGAGGGAATGGCGGATCAAATCGACTTCAGTTCCCGCGGTGCAATACTCGGCCTTCGAACCGACAGGTATCCCTACCTAGTCACTTTACTTTTCGCCGGAGCCATTTATCTGGGCTGCATCATTTCTCCGCCGTCCCTGATGGACGATGTGGATGCGGTACAAGCTCAGATCGCTCGGAACATGCTCACCTCCGGAGACTGGGTGACTGCTCGACTAGACGGCATTGCTTACCTCGAAAAGTCCCCACTCGTTTATTGGGCCATGGCGATTTCATACAAGATATTCGGAGTTCACGACTGGTCCGCGCGCATTCCGATCGCGCTTTCGGCGATCGTGCTTTGCTTGGTCACCGCAGCTTTTGGGGTCTGGGCGTTTGGTAAACGCGCAGGATTTTATGCGGGCTTATGTTTGGCCACGTGCGTAGGACTTTTTCTCTTCACGCGGATTCTGATTCCGGACGTGATGCTGACTTGCTCTACAGCATTGGCCATGTGGGCCTTCCTGCGCGCGATTGACGATGAAGAGCCACATCCTCGGCTCTGGGCGTTCCTCCTCGCCGCCAGTCTGGGCATCGGATTACTCTTGAAGAGTTTGATTGCCATCGTTTTTCCGATCGGTAGCGCTATTGCCTACCTTCTGGTCACCCGCCAGTTGTTCTCGCGCAAGATCTGGAAGCGTCTGCATCCATTCACCGGGGTATTGATCGTGCTGCTGATTGCGGCGCCTTGGCACGTGCTCGCAACGCTGAGGAACCCTCCTTATTTCGCTTTCACGCTGCAAAGCGGTCCCGGCCAATATCACGGCTTTCTGTGGTTCTTTTTCATCAACGAACAATTGCTCCGCTTCCTGAACAGACGGTTTCCGCATGACTACAACACGGTCCCGCGGCTGTATTTTTGGCTGTTTCACTTGATCTGGTTATTTCCCTGGAGCGTTTATTTTCCAGCCGTCGCGAAACTGTCGTTCAAACCTAACGATCGTGCCGGACGCACCCGTTTGCTGGCGCTTTGCTGGGCTGGATTTGTGCTTGTGTTTTTCACCTTCTCCACGACGCAGGAATATTATTCGATGCCTTGCTATCCGGCATTGGCATTGCTGCTGGGTTCGGCTATGGCCGCCAATGGCGATTGGGTTCGGAAAGGAACTCGCGCTCTGGGGGTGATCTCCGCTTGTGCTGCGCTGGCGGCATTCGCGATTTATTGGGATGTGCGCAACCTGCCGGCTCCGGGCGATATTTCCGGAGCGTTGTCCAATCATCCCAGTGCTTACACACTGTCGCTCGGCCACATGTTGGACCTCACGTTTCCGTCATTCGCTTACTTGCGCGTTCCGCTCGTCATCGCCGCAATTGCCGCTCTGGTTGGTGCAATGGGAAGCTTCTGGGGGCGAGGTTTGCGACCATTCCTTGCCGCTGCGCTCATGATGGTAGTTTTTCTTCAGGCTGCTCGCGTCGCTATGGTGGTTTTCGACCCGTACCTATCCTCGCGGCCCCTGGCGGAGGTGCTCCTGCGGTCGCCTGATGGTTCGCTGATTACGGACCGCCACTATTATCCGTCTTCCTCCATTTTTTTTTACACCAATCGAACGGGATTGCTCTTAAACGGCAGGGTTCAGAACCTCGAATACGGTTCCAATGCCCCGGGCGCGCCTGATGTGTTCATTGACGATTCGCAGTTCGCCGCACTTTGGATGAAGCCTGATAGGTACTATCTAGTCGTCGCTGAACCGCGCGCCCCACGCCTCGCCAGCTTAGTGGGGGCGGCAAACTTCCACGTCGTCATGCAAAGTGGCGGAAAGCTGCTCCTAACGAATCAGCCTTTGCCCGAAGGTACTTCGTCCCACGGTAGTGGGCATGTGCAGCCGTAGCGGGCAGCCAGCAGGTGGCCAATCAAAGGGGTAGTCGCGCAGCAATCGTTTGCATCGGTCAACCAGGGTAAAATGATCTTTGGCTGTACCCTTTTGCAAACGTTCAGGCATCAAAAGTAGTTGCAATGCTCGCAAGATATAGCCGACGATTGTAGGATACTGGAATTCTTAGAGTTGGGCGATCATCGTGGTGGGGCCGATCGTTAGCGAACGTTGCCAGGAATAGCCTGGAGATGCCAATCAGGAAAAGCGTGGAGGAACCATGAAGATTGCAGTACTTGGGGGGGACGGATACTGTGGCTGGGCAACCGCCCTGTATCTCTCCAAACAGGGGCACGCGGTCGCAATCGTTGACAATTTTGTGCGACGGCTTTGGGACCATGAGTTGGGCGCGCAGACCTTGACGCCCATTCAGCCGCTGGCGGAGCGGCTCAACGTCTGGAACCACCTGACGGGGCATACCATTGAATCCCACGTCGGCGACGTCACGGACTACGAGTTCCTGACATCGATGATCCGGGAGTTCGAGCCCGAGGCAGTCATTCATTTTGCAGAGCAGCGCTCCGCTCCGTACTCCATGATTGATCGCCAGCACGCAGTGTTCACCCAGGTGAATAACGTCGTGGGCACGCTGAACCTGCTCTTCGCTCTGCGCGAGTATCAGCCGGAATGTCACCTGATCAAGCTGGGAACTATGGGTGAATACGGCACGCCCAACATCGACATCGAAGAAGGCTACATCACCATCGAGCACAACGGGCGCAAGGATGTGCTGCCGTTCCCCAAACAGCCGGGCTCGTTCTATCACCTCTCGAAAGTACACGACAGCCACAACATCATGTTTACCTGTAAGGCGTGGGGCTTACGGGCGACGGACCTGAATCAGGGAGTGGTATATGGCACCACGACCGATGAAGTGACGCTGCATGAATCACTCATCAATCGTTTCGATTACGACGAAGTATTCGGGACAGTCCTGAACCGGTTCTGCGTGGAAGCAGTGGTGGGACATCCTCTCACTGTGTATGGCAAGGGCGGGCAGCAGCGCGGGTTCTTGGATATACGCGACACGGTTCGTTGCATTGAACTGGCTTGCTTGCAGCCGGCAGCGCCGGGCGAATGCCGCGTGTTCAATCAATTCACGGAGCGCTTTTCCGTTCTCGAACTCGCGCGGCTGGTGCAAACGGCGGCGGCGAAAATCGGTCTAGACGTGGAGATCAGCCACTTGCCTGATCCGCGTGTCGAGGCCGAAGAACACTACTACAACGCCAAACACTCCAAGCTGATTGACCTGGGCCTGGAGCCGCACTTCCTTTCCGACAATTTGCTGGATTCGCTGCTGAAAATCGCCGTCAAGTATCGCGACCGCATTGACACGTCGCTGATCATGCCGCACGTGAACTGGCGGCATACGCGCAACGACCGACGCGAGCGAGGCAAGGCGGCTAGCGCCGCGGCTGCGTCGGAGGGTCGGCTGGAAAAAGTGGCCGTCGCGGTAAGCCAGGCCAGTCGTGTTCCGGTGACGTCGGCTGTGCGGAAGGCAACGCCGAAGCGCGGAAACGGCAAAAACGGCGGCAGTTGACACGCGAGTTCGCGATGGAGAAGCGCACGCCGCAGTGACATTGTGGCTTCGATCCCTCAAAAAACAGACTATTAGAACCTGCGTCGATTCTTTGTTTTCAGTGAGTCACCGCCAAGTCGAATCGCTTCGAGTGACGATTCGAAATGCCCTGATTCGCGATTGGTGATTTGTGAGTCGTGACCGGCGAGACTCGCTTGTAGCAGAGTAGTTCGCGGTTGAGTGCTTCTACGCGGGGTTGTAGCTCTTTGGCTATTTGGTTTGAGTCGATTGCCGAGGAAGCGTATCGGGCGCCTATCGAGACGCATAGTGTGAGGGCGAGGGCCGCCCTTGTAGACGGCCCTCACTAGTTTCGCTGGCGGGTTTGCGTTATTTGGAGATGATTACGCCGAATAGTCCGGCGAAGTTATTGTCGGGACCAGCGGTGAAGAAAAGTTGATTGGTGGCGCCGTTCGATCCCGTGCCATCGCCAAACTTAATTCCCCAGAGCTGATCG
>DATBBY010000176.1:0-3355 GCA_036270765.1 Candidatus Acidiferrum sp. | reverse complement strand
GCTAATGCCGCTGCGGTGTTACGAGCGACCTCCGGTCCCCGATTGTCTTGCGGAATAAGTGTGAGCTTGCTTCCGTAGGATTTCAGAATTTCAGGCGACTTGTCGGTGGACCCGTCATCAACAACAAGCAACTCGAAATCCTTGAAGGTCTGGTTTAAAACGGAATCAACGGCCTGCCTTACGTATTTTTCCCTGTTGTAAACGGGTAACAATACGCTAAAGCGGACGCTCATGAAGTGGAGTATAACGTGAGGTCTCTGTTGCCCCGCTCGAAATCTGTTTATGCCAAAAAGGGTTACAACCGGGAGACTTGCGGTCGCACAAACCACCTGCGATGGAACCAGCCACGCGTGGGTATTGTGATCGCTACTGAGCACTCCCGCGCCAGCTGGTAGCCGCACATAACCAGAGACGTGCCTTAATCTGTCGACAGAAAGAACAAGTGGCGTAGAATACGGCACGAGGTGGGTGCCCATGGTAGAGGGCGAGAGCGAAGAGCTGGAGCGTACATGTCAGGGCGTCTCACCCGGTGATGCGGCCTGCAACTATCCTGCGACCGTACACTGCCCGACCTGCGACGGGTGGTTCTGTGACGCCCATGCTGAGGATGAGCAGTGGCACTCGTGTATGCTGGCGCCGCCAGGAGACGTGGGCGGCGAGGGATAACCGCCGTCCGTACCCGGCTGTTTTACACATGCTCGTTACGAGACGTACGTAACGCTTGACTGCGCATTTATCGGAAACAGCAAACTGCCTGGAAGTGGATTTATACGGTTTCCGGTTTAGGCGCCGCGGCCCAGGGGTGGGGACCGCGCGCTTCGAGGAAGGCGAAAATGGTCATTAGCAGGGCTAGTGCCGACAGTCCCGCGTCTTCCAGAACTTTCTTCAAGTTGATGGGCTCTGGGGTGGCAAAGCAGCCGCAATTGATGTCCATGTGCAAAAGATAAGCACGCAAGACCACCAAGAAAAATCCCACCATGATGGCAGTGAGCAGCACTCCCCAAATCCGCAGCTTCCATCCCGTTAATACCAGCAGACCGAGCCCGATTTCAGTGAATGGCAGGACGTGCGCCACAAACTGCACTCCCCACGCCGGCAGCAATTTGAACGCTTCTACCTGCAGCGCAAAGTTTGCGAGGTTGGTGGAGATCGAAAATTTCAGGAAGAACATGGGCCAGAAAGTGTGATTGGGTTGAAAGGCTTTGGAGTAGCCCGCGTAGATGAAAATCGCGCCTAGAACGAGGCGTCCAAGCCACATGATGGCGCGCCGGAAGTTGAGTGGGCTGGATTGCAGCAAGTCGTCTTACCTGCCAGCTTGGTGATCGGGGTTCATCGTAACAGAAGAATCAAAAATTGAAATGCGCAACCAGGCGAACCGAAAAATCCGTCTCCAAAAATTCGAGGCGGACACACTTGCGCGAGCTGCGCCGTTATTTCTGGCTAAGCAGTTGGTCCAGGAACTGGTGCAATACCGCGTAACTTTGCACCCCAACTACCGGATAGGTCTGGCCATTGGAGTGAATAATGGTGGTGGGCGTCTGATTTACGTTGTACATGCGTCCCAGCGCAAGATCTTTCTCGATCAATGGATCGAGCGTGCCGCCCTTTACGAGGGCGCGCACTTTGTTCATCTCCGCGGGCGACAGGACGGCTGCGACAGTGCCATCTACGTCTCCTGAGTTCTCCCATTTCTCCTGATTCTCAAACAACGTTTGCTCAACGGGTTCGACTTTTCCAATGTGCGCCGCGGCCCGAGCATATTGCGCGGCGACTCTTGAGTGGGCATGCATTGGTAAGGGGAAATCGCGATGGATGAGGTACACCTTGCCGTTGCTGGCGTAATTGTCCATCAGCTGCCGGTTGGTAGTCATATACAGGGTCTTGCAAGCCGGACACTGAAAATCGCTAAAAACCTCCAGAACGAGCGGAGCGCTCTTTAAACCGAAGGCCTTATGGGGATCCACTTCGGTTACCGCGCCTGGTGTCTGGGGAGGACCAGCCATAGCCATTAGAACGACGCCAATACCCAGAGCGGCCAACACACCGAGGAAGGCCACGGCGACTCTAGGGATCCCTCTTCGATTGCGAATCAATTGTTCCTCCGTGATTACTTGGACGCTCGAAATTGGCCTTTGAAGATTCTACCGCGAATCATCCTAAAGGCCAGCGCAGGGGTGCTGAAATGTGCAACCGGGTTTCCTGTGCTGCGCCGAATGCAGGAGCTAAGATACTAAGATGCGCGACAAGGTGATGATGTTCGTGTCAGGATGCAATATTCTCAGCCGGTAAGCACGATTCCCTATGGTGCACAAATATAAGGAGATAATAGTACAATAACAATACTTGACAACAAGTCACTCAATATTTATAATGTGCTTCGAGCTGATTCGAACGGGTCCCTGGCGACCCGCGCAAACTTCTGGGCGGAAGTTGGGCTCAACAGGTTTGAACAGATCGGGCTTAAATGGAGGCCAGAATTACATGAGTAAAATTATTGGAATTGACCTGGGCACAACTAACTCGGTTGTGTCCGTGATGCAGGGCGGAGAGCCGGTGGTAATCCCGAACCAGGAGGGTGCGCGCACAACCCCTTCGGTGGTAGCGATCACCAAGGGTGGCGAACGCCTTGTGGGACAAGTGGCGAAGCGCCAAGCGGTGACGAATCCCGAGAACACGGTGTATTCGATCAAGCGCTTCATGGGGCGCCGCTATGACGAAGTGACCGACGAAATGAAGCGCATCCCTTATAAGGTCGTTAAGGGCGACCACGACGACGCGCGTGTGGAGATTTTCGGCAAAATTTATAGCCCGCCGCAAATTTCGGCCATGATTCTCGGAAAATTGAAGTCCGCCGCGGAAGACTTCCTGGGTGAAAAGGTCACCAAGGCGGTTATTACCGTGCCCGCGTACTTCAACGACGCACAACGCCAAGCCACCAAGCAAGCCGGTGAAATTGCGGGCTTGGACGTGGTGCGCATCATCAACGAGCCGACCGCGGCGGCGCTGGCATACGGCTTGGACAAAAAGACCGACGAGACCATCGCGGTGTATGACTTGGGCGGCGGCACCTTTGATATTTCCGTGCTGGAAGTTGGCGCCGGCGTGGTGGAAGTGAAATCCACTAACGGCGACACTCACCTGGGCGGCGACGACGTTGACCAACGCATCGTGGATTGGTTGATCGACGAATTCAAGAAAGAAAACAACATTGACTTGAGCAAGGACCGCATGGCGCTGCAACGCCTGAAGGACGCCGCGGAAAAGGCCAAAATCGAGCTGTCGCAAATGATGGAGACAGAGATCAACCTGCCGTTCATCACCGCGGGCGCGAGCGGGCCGATTCACATGCAACTGA
>DATBBY010000175.1:0-6052 GCA_036270765.1 Candidatus Acidiferrum sp. | reverse complement strand
TTTCGCGCATTCAGGGCAAGTGACTCGCTGTCCAGCCAAACGCGGATCGCAGCCACTGCACGCGGGTGGGCCTCCATTTTCTAAATGAAATCAGCAATCAAGGAAAGACGGCGCTTCCTTACGGGTTTGGCCGGAACGTTGGCGATTTCGCAGCTGGCTCGCCCATTGGCCGCGCACTCAATAACAAGTTCAAATACTTTTGCGAAGGAAAACCCTGTGCGCTGGCCCACTTTGAGCGGTAGCCCGGTTCTGGACAGCTTACGACCGGTCATTGAAAATTCTCGCGACGTCCGTACCAATATCGGCAAGATTATCGAAGTCGCCGGGTGGATGGGATATGAAGAGTTGCCCCTTCCGGAGTTCACGCTTCCATTTGGCATCGGCGCCGTCAACGCAGACGAAGCGATCGATTTTGTTCTGGTCGCGGATTCCATCGATACGGCGTTCACCGATTTCTCCACGCACGAAAAATTTCAAGTGGATTTCGCCGGGCAGCATTGGTCGGACTCCGATGCGGAGTTCGCTTGCCTGAAACGGGCGCTGGACGCGGGCAAACCGATCCTCAACGGCAAATACCTGGCTAAAATTTCCCGCACGGAGCTAGATGAGATTTTCACCGGCAACATGAAGATGCCCATGCTGGACGAAAAACTTGCAGTGCTGCATCAAGTTGGCGCGGTATTGGCTGAAAAATACTATGGGCGCTTTCACAAGTTTGTGCAGGCTTGCTCGCCGCACCTTTATGATCGCGGAAACGGGCTCATCGAAAGAATGGTAAAGGAGTTCCCACGTTTCAATGACGTGAGCGAATTTGAGGGCCATGAAATAAAGTTTTACAAATTAGCGCAGCTGGGCGTGTGGATGTTGTATTCGACGCTGCACAAGTCGGGGAAATTTCGGCTGGACGACCCGGAGAAAATGACGGCGTTCGCAGATTACATCGTTCCGGTGGCGTTGCGGTTGCTGGGCATAACGTCCTATTCGCCGGAACTGGAAAACGCCATTAATACGCATCAGCTGATACCACGGGACTCGCCCCGGGAGATTGAAATTCGCGCGCATTGTCTTTACGCCACGGCCTTGCTGGCAGAAGAGATCAACAAGGTTCGTGGCCCGAATGAGCAGGTGATCATTCCGCAGATCGATGCGCGGCTTTGGACCCACTACCACACCACTTCATGGCCTCACCATTTGACGCAGACCATCATGTATTAGAATGGCCGACAATATTTTGCGACCTGCTGGAAAGGAAATATTTTCACGATGTACAGGAAATGGTTTTTACGCTGTGGCGCGACTGCGTTCCTTGCGTTTTGTGTTCAATTCCCTTTTCAATTGCCGTCACGGGCCCAAGAAAAACGCAAAGTGATCATCGATCAAGACTGTGCCGGGCCGGGAGGCACGGATATGCAGTCCATTCTGGCGCTCGTCAATTCTCCGGATACGGAGGTGCTGGGAATCACAGTGCTCACTGGCGATGCGTGGCGTGACGAGGAGGTGCAGCACACTCTGCGGCTGCTGGAAATAATTGGACGCACGGATATTCCGGTGGTGCCTGGCGCGACTTTCCCGCTGGTGAGCAGCAAAGAGTACATCGCCAAGTGGGAAACACTTTATGGCAAAGTGGTCTACCAGGGCGCATGGAATCATGCGAATCACAATCCGGTGCATGGTCCTTACGAAATTCCGCCCATGCCTGAGGGCGCGTCTACGACGAAACCCTCCACCGAAGACGCTGCGCGATTCATGGTGCGTCTGGTAAAGAAATATCCGCATGAAGTAACGATTTATGCCGCGGGACCGATGACCAACCTGGCGCTGGCCATCGCGCTTGACCCGCATTTCGCCGAACTCACCAAGGAATTAATCGTGATGGGCGGCAGCATCAATCCCCACACTGATGATCCGGAATTCAGCGTGACCCCGCGACGGGAATTCAATTTCTGGATGGATCCGGAAGCGTCGCACGCGGTTCTACACGCGCACTGGCCGCGCATCGTGCTCACTACCGTGGATATTTCCGTGAAAACACACATGGAAGAAAGCCTGATTGCGGAGGTAGCAAAAAGTCAGACGCCTGCAGCGCAATATGTAGTGAAGTATGCAGAAGCCAATTATCTGTGGGATGAGTTAGCAGCGGTAGCTTGGCTGGATCCAAGCTTCATCACCAAATGGCAAAAACTTTACATTGACGTGGATACCAGTCACGGAGCCTCTTACGGGGATACGCTGGCTTGGGCACCTGGACATCAACCGGGCATGGGCGAACAGTTGGTGGAAGTGCAAAAAGAGCTGGACAAAGACAAGTTTTACAAGGAATACGTGGAACTGTTGTCTCGTCCGACGCCGAAGGCCACTGCGAACACGGCGAGATAATCGCGCCGCAGATGCGACGCGCGTAAGTACGCGGGCAACGGTTGTAAAAATGCTTGCTTAGGCTGCGTTGCGGTTCGGCTTGTGCTATCGTTCCGGCGTTTGGAACAGGCGCAATTTTTAGCAGGAGAAATATGGCAGAGCCCACAAAAGTTGTAGGGGTAGGAAGCTGTGGCGTTGACTACTTTGCGATTGTGCCACGGCTGCTCGGCCCGGAAGAAAAAATCAACGCCGACCGGCTGGAGATTCATGCCGGCGGAGTTACCGGCAATAACCTCACGCAGGTTGGGCGCCTGGGAGTTTCGGCCGGTTGGCTGGGCCTTATTGGCGACGATGAGAGCGGACGACTAATCACCAAAGCGTTTGAGGACGATGGCCTGGATCTTTCCGGGATTGAAACGATCAAAGGTGAGCACTCTACGTTTGTGTGGATTCCCGTGGATGCCCAAGGCGAGCGTTGCATTTACATGTTTCCGAATATCAATGGCCAGCTTTCGGCCGAGCAGGTGCGCAAACTATTTTCTTCTCATATCAAGCAGGCTCGGCACTTTCACACGGAGGCTTCGCAATTGCCTTTGCCGCCGATCATCGAGGGTATGCAGATTGCGGGTGAGGCGGGTGCGCGGGTGATTTTCGATCTGGATGTGGCGCCAAGCTATTTCGCACAAGCCAAGCTCGGCAGCGAAGCCGAACTGATCGCGGCTTTGCGGCTGGTCGATGTGTTGAAACCGTGCAAAGCAGCGGCGCGGGAAATTACCGGGGAAACGGATTACGAGAAAATGGCGGCGAAGCTTCTGGCGCTTGGCCCCAAAATAGTTGCGCTAACGATGGGAGCAGACGGCTGCCTGATCGCCGCGGGAAACGACATGGTGCACATTCCGCCCTTCAAGGTCGCGGTAGTCGACTCCACGGGGGCCGGGGATGCGTTCATGGGCGGATTGTCTTATGGCTTGCTGCAGGAATGGGACTATCGCCGCGTGGGAACTTTCGCCAATGCTTGCGCGGCGATTTGCTGCACTAAAGTTGGTGCGCGATCGATGGGGAGACGCGAAGACGTGATGGCTCTTATCCAGTCACAGCGCAAAGCCGAAGCTTCCGCGTTCTAGTGTAACTATGTAACTCAACGAAGCATTGCGGCGAAACGTCACGCACGGATTCGCGGCAGGAGAATACAAATGTTTGTGCCCCATGACTTCGTTATCGCTTTGATCATGATGATCGCCAGCGCGGTGTGCTGGGGCTCGTGGGCGAATACCTATAAGGGCGTACGAAATTATCGTTTTGAACTTTTTTATTGGGATTATGCGCTGGGAATTTTTCTGATTTCCTTGGTGTTGGCGTTCACAATGGGAAGCACGGCGGACGATCCATCGCGTTTTCTGACCAACGTTCACAACGCCGACAATTCCAACATTGCCTCGACCATGTTCGCCGGCGTTATTTTTAATCTTGCGAACCTGCTGCTGGTGGCGGCGATTGATATGGCCGGGCTGGCCATCGCTTTTCCCGTGGCGATTGGAATCGCACTGGTGGTCGGGGTGGTGTCCAGTTACATTCTTCAGCCCAAAGGTCACGCGGGCTTGCTGGCCGCGGGCGTGGTCTGCGCTTTAGTGGCGGTAATACTGGACGGAAAAGCTTACGGCAGTTTGCCGACCGCCAATCGCGCCATTAGCAAAAAAAGCATCGTTACGTGTGTGGTGTCGGGAATTTTGATGGGTGTGTGGGCGCCCTTTGTCACGCGCTCGATGACCCATGGAAACACGTTAGGGCCTTACAGTGTGGCGGTGTTCTTGACGCTAGGGGCGTTGCTCTCTTGTTTCGTGTGGAATATTTATTTCATGAAGCACCCACTGGTTGGCCAGCCAGTAAATTTTGCGGAATTTTTTCGTGGGCCAGCGACGGGTCATGTTCTTGGTTTGCTAGGCGGTTGCATTTGGGGGATTGGGACGGTGTTCGATCTGGTGGCTGCGCATTTTACCGGCGTAGCGATCTCGTATGCGATTGGTCAGTCCGCGCCAATGGTAGCGGCGCTCTGGGGCGTGCTGGCGTGGAAAGAATTTCGCGGCGCGAACCGTCAGGCTTATGTTTATCTGGCAGGCATGTTTGTGTTTTATCTGCTGTCCATCCTGGTTATTTCCTACGCAAATACAGCTAGCTGATTAGTTTCATTCCTAGACTGCCATGGCCTGAGGTTTGGCCGTTCGGAGGCTAAGAATATTTATTGAGGTAGTCCGCCTTGTGGGCACGAGTGCGTTCAAAACTGACCAGGAACGTTGTTTCTAAGCGCCTTACGCCTCCGGGTGAATGTGTGGTCGGCCATCCGCCCGCTTTTGGCCCACAAAATTCGTCAGCGCCCGGTGCCATTTCGGGCTGCGCCTATGCCGATGTGTTCCGATTCGAGAATTTCCCCGCAAGACCGGCACAAATGCCGGCACGCTTTTCTTCCTGGACCAAATGACCAGTCCTCTCATAGTGAAAAAACATCTTGATTCAGACCGCATATTTAGGTTGCGCAAATACCTGATTGGATTCTTGTTCATAGTGGTTTTCGTGCTGTTGGACCGGACAACGGTTTACCTGCAAGTTCTACCTGCGATCAGCGCGTGGTATCCCCCTGTGGGCATTGCCCTGGCTTTCTTAATCGGCATGGGCCCACGATACGCGCCGCTTTACTGGCTGGCAGGGTTAATTAGTGCAAAAGTGAATTACCATCAACCATTTTTCAGCTACATCTTCCTTGCAGGAAACTCGCTGGACTTTGGCACTTATACCCTCCTAGCCATCGTTTTGCGGCGGGTGTTCAAGCTGGATTGGCGTTTAACATCGATCCGAGACGTAATGGTGCTGTCATTCTTGGCTTTACCACTCAGCGGCATTGCGGCGTTTCTGGCTACTCTGACCCTAGTTCTCGACCACGTCATTCCCTGGAGCGGGTATGTGAAAGCTTCGCTGGATTGGTGGGTCGGCGATGCCGTGGCCATTGCATGCCTCACTCCATTTTGTCTGGTTTTGGTCATGCCCGTCGTGCGGCACTTCACGGGATTAGCACGAACCGCGGCGGACATCGAGTTGGCTTCCGGGGGCAAAAGCATTCATGAAGCGCAGGGTTTTCGGCGGGCGATTGAATCCCTTTGTTTCGTCGCGACCATTGTGGGATCGCTCTGGCTGGCCTTGCGGCCACAAAGCACCGGCAACCAGAACATGTTTTACATTTTCTTTCTGCCTATTGTTTGGATTGCGGTACGCCGCGGTTTGCGCGGAGCCGCGACGGGAATCTTGATGTTGAACATCGGCATCGTTCTTTCGCTGCAATTCTCCGGCGGGGACCCATCACGTTTCGCTTTATTGCAATTGGTGATGCTGGTTCTCTCGTTGACAGGGTTGATATTGGGCACGCTGATCAGCGAGCGCGATCGCACCGAGAAACAGTTATCGCGAGAAGAAGAACGCATGCGCTTATTGCTTGAGTCGGTTGGCGAAGCTGTGTACGGGGTGGACAGTGATGGAGACTGTACTTTCTGTAACGCCGCATTTCTTCGCAATATCGGATACCCAACTTCGCAAGCCCTTCTAGGCAAGAACATCCATGAAATAACTCACCACACTCGAGCTGATGGGTCGCCATATCCGTGGATAGAATGTCCGCTTCGCAACGCTTTCCTCGCCGGGGAAAAAGTGC
>DATBBY010000174.1:0-20589 GCA_036270765.1 Candidatus Acidiferrum sp. | reverse complement strand
CTCTTCCCTAAGCACCAGAACTTCGTGCAACAATGCGTACATGAATCTGGCACTATTCGCTAGATGACTACCAAGTCCCGGAAAATCCACATCATGTTTCACGATGCCGGCGGCGGGCATCGCAATGCCGCATTTTCCCTGAAGTCCATCATCGAGCAACAAAATCGTCTATGGCAAGTGGAGCTCGTGCAATTCCAGGAGCTTACGGATCGGCTCGACGTCCTGCGCCGCGTGACCGGGATTCGCATCCAGGAGCAGTACAACACTCTGCTGCGCAATGGTTGGACGCTGGGGGCCACCAGCTTGTTGCGCGTGCTGCAGATGATCATCCGCGTCCTGCACCGGCCTGCGGTGCGGCTGCTTACAAAATATTTTCGCGAGCATCCAGCAGATTTGCTGGTGTCGGTGATTCCGCACTTCAACCGCCAACTGAATGAGAGCTGGAGTGCAGCATGTCCGGGCAAACCTTTCGCTACGTTGATTACCGACCTGGCGGATTTCCCCCCGCGATTCTGGATCGAGCCGATCCCCGATCAATACATTATCGCCGGAACGGAAAAGGCGGCGGAACAGGCGCGCGCCATCGGCCACGCTGAGCAGCACATTTTCAAGACTTCTGGAATGATCGTGCGCCCGGAGTTTTACACACAAGAAACTGTCGATGCGCGCGAATTGAGAAAGCAGATGGGGCTGCGCGAGGATTTGCCGACCGCCATAGTGCTTTTCGGAGGATACGGCTCGGGAGTCATGCACCAGATCGCGCGGCGGCTGGATCGTGCAAACGTTCCGGTGCAACTTATTTTGATTTGCGGCCGCAATGAGAAGCTGGCGGCAAGATTTCGCGCTGAATCCTGGAAATTCCCGATCCATGTCGTGGGCTTCACCAAGGAAGTGCACCGCTTGATGTGCGCGGCAGATTTTATGATCGGCAAGCCAGGTCCCGGGAGCATCGCGGAGGCCATGGTGCGGCATTTGCCGGTGTTGATTGAGTGCAATGCCTGGACGCTGCCACAGGAACGCTACAACGCGGAATGGGTGAAAGAAAAAGAAGTGGGCATAGTGCTGGATAATTTTCGCAGCGTGGCCGATGGGGTGAGAAAAATTGTCGAACCCATAACGCTGGCGCGTCTAAAAAATAATGTGGAGGCGCTCAACAACCGCGCGCTGTTTGAAATTCCCGAAATACTGGCCGGGCTCATGCTGGAACCGGAGCAACCGAAAGATCAAGAGTCAGTTCTCGCGCAGCAAATCTAATTTCTGAAGTCGTTCCTAATTTATTGAGGTTGCCACTAATTAATAGAGTTGCGCGTGTTCCGCGTGATCAGGATGCCGAAGGTGCGGGCCGGCATGTGATTTATCTGCCGGTGGCTGGAAGCGCGGTTTTATGCAAGACGTGGAGAGCCATCGAGCAGCCGTACGCTTTTTGGCGTCGCACAATTTAATGCAGCCGCGACGCGCCATCGCTTCATGGCAGTGGCAGTAGCACCCCGGGGCGGGAATGCTTTGCAGGCGCGCGGGCACGTCGCCATAGAGTGCGACGAGCGGCAAGAGCGTCAAGACCAGCACCGCAGGCAGGCGAACATAGAATGAGCGGTGGGTAACGACGGAGAAGAACAGCGTGTTCATGCTTCATGTTGGCGGGGTAGCGAAAAAAAACCCATAGCCCCGCCAGTTGCGCAAAATCATTACCAAGGTTCTAGGACTGGGTGGTTCTAGAACTGGGTTAGACAGGCAGACCAAGAGCGTATCTGCTGCGACCTCGCTTTTGAAACGATGGGTTATCCGGGACGGTTATGCAATGCACACATAAGAATAGCCTTAACTTTGCAGGCTGGGGCTCAGCGATGGCTGCCCTATTGCATTAGCGTTTTACATGACGAGATGTAAAAGGCGGGGGCTTGCTCGCCATTTTTTGCAAATCGTTCCCACCTGCCTCTGAGAGGGAAGCTAGGATGGATGACCCCACGCGTCGGTGTGAAAACGACACTGACAATGGAACGCGCCTTCTCGGGGCTCCCGGTCCCAAGCGGGAGTCCCACTTTTTTGCCGCTGACTGGCGTCAAAACTCGCCTCAACTCCGGCCTTGGATGTGACCCAAGAATCTGCGGTTGGCACGCGATTATCGCGATTCAAGGCGCGCGTAACGGATTGCAGTAACCGATCAGTAACGATCGCTTGAACTTTCGTCCCCAGGCGTCGCCGCAGGAGTTCGCATGTCCGATTCTTCGTTTTTGACGCGTTACCAACAAATGCTGGGAGTGCCGCTGTTGGTCTTATTGCTAGTATGCTCCACCGCCATTTGTGCCGGCCCCATCGAGCAAGATGGTGTGATAACGATGACGCTACGAATTACGACGACGGCCCGGTGCAAATTTTGGGGCTGAAGCACGCCGAGGAAGCTGGCAAGGAACCCTTCGTCCATCTGCAAAATACTTCATCTGTAAAAACTTCGCGCATATGGGTTCAGGCGCAACTCGTAGACTCAAGCGACCCGCAGAAGATACTAAGTCGCACAAATTCAAATATCCCAAACGAAACCTGGCCTGCAGAACGCATGATAGATCCTGGCGCCGACGCCTGGGCGCATGAAACGGTGCTTGAAGGTCACTCGCTTGTGTGGTTCGCCAAGGAGCTTCATACCCGTTGCCTTTCTCTGAGGATCTCGGTCATGCATGTGGACTTCGTGAACGGAACATATTGGTCGGGGTGGGGAAACGGAGCTGAAAAATCGTGGAAGTATGCAGACGACCCATCGCGCAACGAGGACGCTTGCAAGAATTCCACGCCCACTAAAACCGAAGAGCACGAGTTCGCGGGTGTTAAGTTGTGGCGGGATATGCCTCAGCGGGAAAAGTTCGTAAATTGGATAGACAACAACTCTTATTCGATTTCCTGCCCAGTAATGGTTGACGGAGGAAGATATTTTCCGGCATGTCCTTTCTAGGCCGCCACGGCGGCGCGTCCGTCTCCGGCGAATATGCGAAGTTAGTTTCGGGGTTAGCGCATCCAACCGAAGCAGGGAGTCTGGAGTCGCCCAAGTTGATAGCAGTCCCCGGCCGCGCCTCCTATGACTTCAGATGAAACATTGTTCTTTCAACTGCTGGACACTTATGCCAGAACTCGACACCGATGCTTCTGGCCGAGATGGACCTTTGGACAGAGGAGCTTGGCTACACCTTGTGCTTTCGCCCGTTAGACGTCGGCGAGAACTCAGGGACCGATACGCCTGCAAGTATCTGAAGGTGCCAACCGAGCAAAGCAAGAGCTGCCGGTAGTAGCCAACAGCTCCCAACCCTCTTGGCGGATCGACTAGATGCCGAACTCTCAGAATTGAATCCAATCCTAGATTAGTGTGAAGACGGAAGAAACTCCGGCGGGAGTGGCGTTTGGGATGATTCGTCGGCCCAGTAGATGGTCATGACCCACCAGCGAGTGCCATCGAAGAATAGCTGGAAGCTGTTAATCCCGCGGGCAAAGGGCGCCGGATCTTTGGGGTCGTGACGCGATTCGTAGGTGCTGAAGGCCTGCGTAAGGCTGCCCCAGCGTTCGGCGCGCCGTGCAATTTCGCGTTCATAGAAACCGTTCTTCTTGAAATAATTTCCTGCGCGTTCCACAAAGTCTTCGGGAATCAGGACGGCGGCGTGAAGTCCACCTTCCTTTTTTGCTTCGGTTCTTATTAATCGCGCGCCGGGATAAAACAATGAGCGAAAGCGGTCCCAGTCACGCTCCTGCCCCGCAGGGCCGGAGATCACGTCGTAGGTTGCCGCCAGGATGGCGTCTGGAGACGCAACATCAGCGGGTTTGGCATCGTGCGTCGGTATTGCTGCGGATGGTTGCGAAGGAGTACCCGGCTTCTGCTGAACTTGGGCGAGGAGCGGGGCGAAATTCATGCTTACCCACAGCAGCATGCAAAATGTCAGTATCGTTCGATACATTCGGTCCTCCTGGCGGAACGGTAAAGGGTTTTCAGGCGGGAATTATTTCGGCGCCGGACTGCGGCACGATGCGCTTGACCGCGATATTTGCTCCGGCAAGGGCATGCACTACCTGACTTTGACGCAGGCGGGAAGCGTCGTACTCGAAGGTGATCAGGTTGTGCGCTTCGTCAATGCGGAAACGGCGCAGGCCGTAGGTATTGGCGAATTCGGCCAGGTCGGCTAATTGCTTGGCGGTCAACGTGGATTGCAGCTCAAAGGTAATCTCGACGAGTGTCATAGGTGGAAATTATATCAGCGAGTGCAAATTCGGTCCCGGCCTACAGAACCGCAAGTAGAATCCTTAACCCAAGACCCAGGTTCATAACTCAACTGTAAACCTGGGCCACCCTTCGCGTCCGCGTCTCTTTGATCCTCGTCGGAGATACGAGTGCTTCTGATGTTACGCAATGGAGCGCGAGTCATCTAACATAGTGCTATGACCGACGCCGCGGATTCTTCAAACACAAAGAAAGCGGGCTTGCCGATTTTGGGCGAGGGTGTGCGCGAGAAGGATCCCGTGTGTGGCATGAGCGTGGATCCGGCTAAAGCGGCTGCGAAACAAGAGCTTCGAGGAGCGATGTATTACTTTTGTTCCAGAGGCTGCGCGGCGCGATTCGCGAAGGAGCCTGAGAAGTTTTTGGCGGCGCCGGGAAGTTCCGGGATGGAAACTGCGCACCACGTCGATACCGCGCGCGGCGTCGAGGCAGGTCGTCCTGGGGATCCCGCTGGAGGCCAACACACACGAAAAACTTCGAGTGCGTTGGTAACAGGCTCGGAAACTACCGACACCGCCGCCGCGAAATCCGCGCTTTACACCTGTCCAATGCATCCGCAGATTGTGCAAGCCGGCCCTGGCTCTTGCCCGATTTGTGGCATGGCGCTCGAGCCCGTAGAAGTATCGCTGGAAGCGGAAGCCGATCCCGAATACGAGAGCATGTCTCGCCGCTTTTGGGTCAGCGTGGCGTTCTCGATCCCGCTGCTTGTAATTGCGATGGGCGGGGACTGGTTAGCGCTGCCGTTCTCAGCCGAAACGCGCAACTGGCTAGAAATGGCGCTGGCAACCCCGGTGGTGTGGTGGTGCGGCGCGCCATTTTTTGAACGCTTTTGGATGTCGCTGGTGAATCGCAGCCCGAATATGTTCACGCTGATCGGGCTGGGCACTGGCGCGGCGTATCTTGATAGCCTGGCGGCGACAATTTTTCCTCAGATATTTCCCGCGTCGTTTCGCGACGCCAGCGGCGCGCCCCCGGTTTACTTTGAAGCAGCAGCGGTAATCACCACGCTGGTGTTGCTCGGCCAGGTGCTGGAATTGCGCGCGCGGCAAAAAACGAGTGGAGCGATTCGCGCGCTGCTGCATCTGGCTCCGCAGCAGGCGCACTTAGTTGCCGTCGACGGTGAGCGGGACGTGGCGCTGAATGAAGTGCAACCAGGCGACCGGTTGAGAGTCCGTCCCGGCGAGCGCGTGCCCACCGATGGAGTAGTGCTCGAGGGACAAAGCGCCATCGATGAAAGCATGTTAACCGGTGAGCCCATGCCGGTGGAGAAATCCGTGGGCGACCCGGTAACCGGCGGGACGCTGAACGCCAGCGGCGGCTTCGTGATGGAAGCCCGGCGCGTCGGCAGGGAAACGATGCTGGCGCAAATTGTGAAACTGGTCAGCGAAGCGCAACGCAGCAGCGCTCCCATGCAGCGGCTGGCGGATAAGGTGGCGGCGTATTTCGTGCCCGCGGTGGTAGCCGCGGCAGTGCTGGCTTTTGTGGCGTGGGTGATTTTCGGCCCGCAGCCGCGATTCGCCAATGCCTTGGTCAGCGCCATCGCTGTAGTGATTATCGCCTGCCCTTGCGCGCTGGGCTTGGCTACGCCGATGTCCATCATGGTCGCCGTTGGACGCGGGGCACACGCCGGCGTGTTGATTCGAAGCGCGGAAGCGCTCGAGACGCTGGCCAAGGTCGATACGCTGGTTCTCGACAAGACGGGTACCTTGACGGACGGGAAGCCGCAAGTCAGCGCGGTGGAGCTTGCGCTGGGCAGCCTTTATACGAAAGATGCGTTGCTATCGTTAGCGGCTAGTCTGGAGCGCGGAAGCGAGCATCCTCTGGCGCGTGCCATTGTGCAGGCGGCAAGTGAAAAGAAGTTGCCACTGGCGGACGCTGTTAATTTCTTGGCAACGCCAGGCGGAGGCATTGAGGGAGAAGTGCTGAATAAGCGCGTGGTTGTTGGAACGGAAAGATTTTTGCGCGCGCGCGGCGTGGAGTTTTCCGCGGTGGCGTTTTCCAAAATACAAATAGATCACTCGGCGATCGCCGTGTACATCGGCATCAATGGGCGGACGGAAGGCGTATTTTTACTGAGCGATCAAATTAAGGCCACTGCCGCAGAAGCGCTGAACGAATTGCGCGCCGAAGGATTGCATATTGTGATGCTGACCGGCGACCGGCGAGAGACCGCGATGAGCGTCGCGGCGAAGTTGGGAATCAAGCAGGTAGAATCCGGAATCCAACCGCAACAAAAGAGCGAAATCGTAAAGCGTTTGCGTGAAGAGGGTCGCATCGTGGCCATGGCCGGTGACGGCATCAATGACGCACCCGCGCTGGCCGCCGCCCACGTGGGAATCGCGATGGGAACCGGCGCAGATGTGGCCATGGATACCGCGGGAATCACGCTGGTGAAGGGCGATCTGCGCGGTATTGTACGCGCGCGCCGATTGAGCCGCGCGACGATCGGCAACATCAAGCAGAACCTTGCTTTTGCATTTTTTTACAACGCGTTGGGAGTGCCGATTGCTGCTGGAGTTTTTTATCCCGCCTTTCACTGGTTGCTCAGCCCCATGCTGGCCAGCGCAGCGATGAGTTTCAGTTCGGTTTCAGTCATAGCGAACGCGCTGCGGCTGCGGAAGGCTTCGCTCTAAACACAATCGACGGAGCGACCACTCCTCGGCTTCCTCCTCTTAAAACTCGCAACCGGTTCGGTGTCCGATTCCGCGACCGTGTGTCCCAATATCGATCCCCTTGCGAGCCCCGACAAAGTCTAGCATTCAACGCAACCCTCGTATAACGGAAGACTTATACAAAGCCAAAGTAGGCCAGACCACGGAAGATCGCTTGCATTGATCCCGAAGAACAGTAGGGTGTCACCGGGAGGCCCGATGCGAAATTTCTGGCAAGACCTACGCTATGCGGCGCGAACGCTGCTTAACGCTCCAGCATTTACGATCATCGCGGTGGTGGCCTTGGGTCTCGGTATGGCGGTGAACACCACCATCTTCAGCGTAATCAATGGCATGTTGCTCCGGCCCGTGCCCGCGCCGCATGCCGAACAACTTACAGTTCTGGCTATGAAACAGTCAGGTATGTCCGACTTTCAAAGATTTTCTTACCCCGACTATCAAGATATCAGCCGCGAAACGAATGCGTTCACCGATGTACTCGCCTACCGAGTTACGCTTGCAGCTTTGTCGGCCGACCACAAAGTTGACCAGGCTATCCTGACGCGCGTTTCCGGGAATTATTTCTCGGCACTCGGCATTCATGCCGCGTCCGGACGTTTGATTTTACCCAGCGAAGGACAAACTCCCGGTGCAGATCCGATCCTGGTGCTTGGGTATTCTTACTGGAAAAAGCGATTTGCGGGTGATAGCCAGGTAATCGGCAAACACGTGGAGATCAATGGGCACGCCGTTACAGTTGTCGGTGTAGCGCCACGAGGCTTTCAAGGTTTATACGCGATTCTGGATTCGGATGGCTACATTCCTTTAAGCGCCTCTATTGGTTCAAAGGGGATGGAAGAGAATTCCGTTGAACAGCTTTGGACTCAGCGAGGTGACCGTAGTTTGTCGTTACTGGGGAGACTGAAGAGGGGCGTCAGTGTTGAACAGGCGAAAGCATCTTTAGCGGTCACTGCGCAGCAAATTGCCGAGCGGTACCCAGCTACGGGCAAGGGCATGACCATCTCAGCATTCCCCGAGAAGTCGGCGCGGCCGGAGCCCGATCCGGACAATACTCTGCCCAAGATAGCAACGGCGTTTACGATCCTGGCTGCGCTGGTATTGCTGGTAGCGTGTTTCAATATTGCGAACGTACTGCTCGTGCGGGCCACGGTACGCCAGCGGGAAATGGGCATCCGCGCGGCGCTGGGCGCCGGCCGCTGGAGACTGGTGCGGCAACATTTGACGGAGAGCCTGCTTCTTGCGTTGTTGGGCGGCGGCGCAGGCTTACTCCTCGCAAACTGGGCTGCGGGATTCTTGAGTTCGTTACCACTGGGGACCTCTCTTCCAATCACTTTCAATTTTGAGCCGGACCTGAGGGTGTATGTCTATGCTCTGGCCAGTGTGTTCGTCACTGCCGTGGTAGTAGGACTGATTCCTGCGCTGCGGGTAGCGCGCTATGACGTGAATTCCGTGTTGCGCGATGGCGGCCGTACCGCCTCGGAAGGACCGCGGCGACACATTGCCAGGAATTCGCTGGTCGTGGCGCAACTGGCTGGCTCGTTGTTGCTCATGATTGTTGCGGGACTTTTCGTGCGCAGTCTGGACAAAGCCCAACAAATGTATTTGGGCTTCGATCCGAATCACGTTCTCAACTTCTCGCTGGATGTTGCGCAAGTGGGCTACGACAAGACGCGTGGCGAAGAATTCTACCGCCAGGTTGATGAGCGCATTCGCGCGATCCCTGGCGTGGTCTCGGTAGCGCAGGCGTTCGTAGTCCCGTTGGGGGTTGTCAGCGCCGCTGATCCGGTGACCGTGGAGCGCCGTACCATCGAGCCAGGTGAACACGTTCCCACAGTCATGTATAACGACATCACACCAAGTTATTTCGATACATTGCGCATTCCACTTTTAGGCGGACGGGTATTTTCCGATGCCGACAACGAAAAAGCACCCCCTGTAGCGATCATAAATCAAACCATGGCTAAGCAGTTCTGGTCCAATGAAGCGCCCATAGGAAAGCGCTTCAGTATTAAGGGGCCTTCGGGACCTTTTATCGAAGTGGTGGGTATAGTTCAGGATGGTAAGTATAAGAGTCCCGTCGAGGATCCGACGCCGTTTTTCTATTTGCCGGTGGCTCAGGTTTACGTGGATTTTCGCATCGTGCACGTGCGAACTTCGTTGCCACCCGAAAAATTGCAGCGCGACATAGAATCCAACCTCCATGCGCTGGCTCCGGATATTGCCGTGAAAGAAATGCAAACGATGTTGCATTCACTGCAGGGAATCAATGGATTTTTCTTTTTCCGGTTCGGTGCTCAATTGACGGGAACGATGGCGCTGCTGGGACTAATTTTGGCAGTTGTCGGCGTATACAGTGTGGTGTCATATGCAGCGGTGCAGCGGACCCATGAGATCGGGATTCGCATGGCGTTGGGAGCCGCGCCGCAAGTTATTTTGCGGATGGTATTAAGGCAAAGCGTGGTTGTTGTGGGCGTGGGATTGGCGGTGGGTTTGGCTGCGGCGTTAGTAGGGACGCGCGCGATGGGCAGCTTTATCGTGGGAGTGCGCCCCACGGACCCGGTCACCTTTGTGACGGTCGTGGCCCTGTTGGCGGTGGTTGCTTTGGTGGCCTGCTGGATACCTGCGCGGCGTGCCACGCGCGTTAGTCCGTTGGTGGCACTGCGGTACGAATAAAGATCCTGCTGGATCATCGTCACACTGACCTGCGATTGTTTGGGCTACCGCCCGATTAACCAGCAACTCCTTTCTTCTGAGGCTTGCAGTTGCCTGTCCAAACCCTTAGGAAATCGTCTAACCCGTTAAGAATTGGAACTTTTTGGGATGTAACACGTATTGATGTACAGGTCGCGGGTGCCGATTTTCAAGCGAGGGGTTTTATGTCCATGAATGGGAATAGCTTAACCAACGGAAAAAATGGGAAGAAACGCCGCCGCAGAATTATCTGGCTGGTGGCCATTCTGGTGGTGCTGGGCGCCGGCGGGTATGGCGTGATGGCGGCGCTGCGGCCGAGCCACGACATCGATCCTTCCAAGCTTGCGACGGTGGAACGCGGTGACCTCGCCCGGGTCGTCGTGGCTACCGGAAAAATTCAGCCGTTGTCGACAGCAGAAATTAAATCCAAAGCCAGCGGCATCGTGAAAAAGATTTATGTCGATTACGGCGACCGCGTGAAGACCGGCCAAATTTTGGCGGAATTGGACAAAGTTCAACTGGAAGCGGCGCAGCGTGCGGCTAAAGCAAATTTGCAGGCGGCTGAGGCGGCGCGTAACTCGTCGATGGCGGCGCTGGAGCGTAATAAAGTGGATGCCGAGGGCCCGGATGTCCCGTTCCTGAAGCTGACCCAGGAGCGCGCGGAACACGAATACAGAGAAGGTGTGGTGTCGAAGTCGGTGGTTGAGGATTCAGAAAAAAATTATCGCATGGCGTTGAACAAGCAAGCCAGCGCGCAGGCAGCTCTGGCCGTAGCGCATGCGGACATCGCCAAGGCCGAAGCGCAAGTGGCGCAATCGCGCGCTGCGCTGGATAACGCGGAAGAGGATCTGCGCAACTCCACGATAGTGAGCCCCATTGATGGCCTGGTTCTTTCGCGGGACGTGAATGTGGGCGATGCGGTGAGCTCCATTTTGATTTTGGGTTCGCAGGCCACGCCCATCATGACCTTGGGCGATGTCAGCGAAGTGTACGTGCAGGGAAAAGTGGATGAGGCCGATATCGGCAAGGTTTATTTGAACCAGCCCGCGCGCATCGTTGTTGAATCCTTCAAAGATAAAAAATTTAACGGCAAGGTGACTAAGATTTCTCCCTTGGGCAAGGAGAAAGATAACGTCACAACCTTTGAGGTACGCGTCTCTATTCAGAATTCCACTCTGGAACTGAAAGCCAATATGAGCGCCAACGCGGAAATTATGTTGGAAGAAAAGAAGAACGTGCTGATGGTTCCGGAAGCCGCGTTGATTTATGACAAAGAACGCAAAGCGCAGGCGGAACTCCCCGATGCCAAAGGCCCAAACGGCAAGAAAAAAGTGAACGTGAAATTAGGGATTTCCAATGGTGTGAAGACGGAAATTCTTGAAGGATTAAATGAGAAGCAGCAGGTGATCCTGCAGTAGCGATAAGTAAAGGCGGCGCGCTTTGTCATTCCAGGATTTGCTGAAGGATACGCTCAGCACGCTGTGGGCGCACAAACGCAGGACGATGCTGACCATGTTCGGCATCGCCTGGGGAATTATTTCCATCACCGTGATGGTGGCCGCAGGCGAGGGTCTCGGCAAAGGAATCCAAGCAAATCAGGAAACATTCGGAAAAGACGTGATGATCGTCTTTGCCGGGCGCACCAGCATGCAAGCTGGAGGGACGCGCTCCGGCCGGGCTGTGCACTGGGGCGAAGACGACTATGTGCAGGTGGCTGCGGAATCACCCGCCTGCAAATACGTGATGCCGGAACTGAGCAACAGCGTGCAGGTGCACAGCCTGTATAACAGCGGAAGCATTAATACCGTTGGATCGCTGCCGGAATTCACCGAGATTCGCAGCATCGCGGTGGCGCAAGGTCGCTTTTACAATCACGAGGACAATTCCGAAGCGCGCAATGTGGCTTTTCTGGGCAGCGACACGAAAAAACAACTTTTTTCAGATCACGAGGCGGTCGGCCAGCAGGTGTGGATGAACGAGATTCCCTACTCCGTGATCGGGATAATGAAATCCAAAGACCAAAACTCCAGTTACGATGGAATGGACACCCGCAAGATTTTTATTCCCTACAACACCATGCGTCGCGATTTTCCTACGAAAGCGCCCGGAGTAGAGCACACCATTGACCGCCTGCTGGTCGCGCCGAAATCGCTGGTAACGCATCCGGACTGTGTGCGGCAGATCCGGCGTTCCTTAGGACGTTTACACAATTTTGATCCGCGTGACAAAGAGGCGGCGGGGCTCTGGGACACGGTAAAAAATGCGGAAGCCAACCGCATGATTATCGTAGGCATGGAATTGTTTATGGGCGCGGTCGGAATTGCGACGCTATTTCTCGGTGGGCTCGGCGTGATGAACGTAATGCTTGTTTCGGTACGGGAACGCACGCGCGAAATCGGTGTGCGCATGGCGTTGGGCGCCACTCGCAGATCGATCCTGCGGCAATTTTTTATGGAAACCGTGATTGTCGTGGCGCTGAGCGGAGGAATCGGGCTTCTAGTGTCGTACGGATTTTGCGCGTTGGTAAACCTCTTGCCTATGCCGCCATTTTTCGCCGGACTGCTGGCCAGTTGGAAGCTGGGAGCACTCTCGGTCAGCTTGCTCGGCGTGATTTCCGTTTTGTCGGCGCTGTACCCCGCGAATCGCGCCGCCTCCGTCGATCCTATCGAAGCGCTGCGGTTTGAGGCGGGTGGCTAACTATGTTCCTCGAAATATTTCGCGAAGCATGGGCCGCATTGGGGCGCAATCCAGTGCGCAGCCTCCTAACCATGACCGGAATTTCCTGGGGCATTGTGGCGGTAACGCTGTTGCTCAGTTACGGCTCCGGATTTCGCAATGTGTTGATGTACACCTTCGAAGTATTTGGCAAAGGCGCGGTGGTTTGCTGGCCGGGCACCACCAGCGAGCAGGCTGGCGGCGAGCGAGCCGGGAAAGCAGTCCGCTTCGAACAGGAAGATGCCGATTGGGTGAAAGCGCAATCACCGCTGGTAAAGCGCGTGACGCTGGAAAGCGTGAAATTCAAAGGTATTTCGCATGAAGAACGATTGTCAGCTACCGCGATTCGCGGCGTTTATCCCGAATATGGCGAGATGCGCAACGAAGTACCGCTCGAAGGGCGCTGGATTTCTCAGGAAGACATCGCGGAGCGCAGGCGCGTGGCCTTCCTCGGCGCGATTCTGCGCAAAAAGCTTTTCAGTGGCACACCGGCTATCGGCGAAGCAGTGCGCATCAACGGCGTGAAATTTACCGTCATCGGCACGATGGACACAAAATTTTCCGACAGCAATTATTTTACGAGTGATGATGAATCCGCCTTCATTCCCTACACCGCAGCGTCGGACTTGTGGGACGCGCGTTATGCCAGCGTGATGTTGTTCGAGCCCGTGGCGCCAAATTTTGAAGCTGATGCCATGCAACAGGTGCGCGCAGCGGTGGCCAGCCGCCAACATTTTTCGGCGGGCGACAAGCGCGCTATTCAGATGTTCGGGCGCATGGAATTCAAGCCCATTTATGACGGAATCACCATTGGGATTCAGGCGCTACTGTTCTTTGTGGGCGCATTGACGCTGGGCATCGGCGGCATTGGCGTGATGAACATCATGCTGGTATCCGTGGAAGAGCGCGTCAAAGAAATTGGTTTGCGGCGCGCGCTGGGAGCAAAAAAATCGCATATTCGCAGCCAATTTCTGTTGGAAGCGCTGGTGATGACATTGGCGGCGGGCGTGATCGGCATGCTGCTTTCGAGCGTCATTACCGCCGCGATCGGCACCCTGCCGTTTCTGGGGCCCGCTTATGAAGACGATTCCGGCAAGGTGGATATTCACCTGACTTTATCGGTGGTCACCATGATGTTGTCGACAGGGATTTTGATCGTGGTGGGGGTGATCAGCGGGTGGTTGCCGGCGAGGCAGGCTGCGAAACTCGATCCCGTGGAAGCGTTGCGCTACGAATAAGTTCCCACCGCTAAAAAGCTAACCGTTAAGTCTGGCCCAGGATGGCGTCGAAGTAGGCCAGCATTTCGGCGCTGTCCCATTGCTGTTCGCCAATGAATTTGCGGGCGATTTTGCCATGGCGGTCGATGATATATGTTTCGGGATATATCGATGTGCCGTAGTTGGCCGCGGATTTTTTGGTGGCGTCGCGATAAGTAGGAAAAACCACCGATTGATCCTTCAAGAATTTCTCATACGCGGCGCCGTCTTCGTCGACGCTCACCCCTAAGACCATTCCGCCCCGTGAATCGATATATTTTTCCAGCCGGTTGAGCGACGGTGTTTCTTCAACGCAGGGGGGGCACCAGGTGGCCCAAAAGTTGAGCACCACGACTTTGCCCTTCAAATCGGAGAGATGCTCGGACTTATCGGACTTGTTTGCGAGCGTAAGCGGAAAATCCAGAGCCGGCTTTCCCGCGATGGACGCTTCGCCCTGGCGATAGCTGGGCATCGCAAAAAGCACCAGGATGCCTGCGGCAATGGCCACCGCAGTCCAGGCCGCGATTCTTCGCATCAGAGGCATGACCGCTATAATAGCTTATCTTCAGATTTTAAGTGGCTGTGTCCGGGCGCCCGCGAATGCCCACTGAGCACAACATGCGCCTCAATTCGGCAGCGCCAGCCGGCGCCGAGAGTGTCACGGTGCCCTCGGCCGCGACGCCGCGCGCCACCGGCTTAATTACCGCCATCGTGCCGGCGCGCGATGAAGAGGTGGTGGTTGCCGCCTGTGTCGAATCGCTGGCCGAGCAAAGTGAAATTACTGAAATTGTGGTGGTGAATGATCAGTCTTCGGATAAAACCGCTGCTATCGTCCGCGACCTGGCCACACGAATTGGCAAACTGAAATTGCTGGAGGCTCAGGAACCGCCGCCCGGTTGGGTCGGCAAGAATAATGCCGTAACGATTGGCGCACGCAATGCTACGAGCGAATGGCTATTGTTTACGGACGCGGACGTGGAATTGGAAGCGGGCGCCACGACGCGCGCGTTGCGAGTTGCAGGGGAAAACCAGGCCGCGTTGGTTTCCTTCTCGCCGGAACAGATCACCAAAAAATGGTATGAAAAAGCGCTGATACCGTTTGTATATTGCAGACTCGCGCGGCGATTTTCTTATGCCGCTGTGAATGATCCGAAATCGGCGGCGGCTGCAGCCAACGGGCAATTCTTGCTGATAAGGCGCGATGTTTACGAAGGTGTCGGCGGCCACGCGCGATTTGCGTCAGAGGTTTTGGAAGATGTGGCCCTGGCCGCGGCGGTTAAGGCCGCGGGTCACAGCTTGTGGTTCGGCCCGGGGAAGGGAATAGTCCGCGCCCGAATGTACCGCACCTTCCGCCCGATGTGGGAGGGGTGGACGAAAAATCTCTATCGCTTGATGGGAGGAACGCCTTGGAAGGCGTTTCGCGAAGGCGAATCGGCATTTCCCTGGATACCACTAGTGGTAATCTTGCTGGGATTCAAATTTCCGATCGCGATGTTCGCGGGAGTGTTGCTGTTGGTGTTGCGCCAGATGAATTACGGGACGGAGCTGGTTCGTAACCAATACCCTTTCGGTTTCATCATTTACTATATACCTGCGGCATTTTTGTATGCAGCCGTCTTGGCGTCCTCCTACCGCAGTAATGCGCGGGGCAAGGTACAGTGGAAGGGGCGCGAATACAGTACGGAGTCTCGCGAGGCTCGAAAAGTAACAAAATAAAGACAAATCATGGTCCTGATTACACGCAGAATCGAGTTTTCAGCTTCGCATGTTTACAATAATCCGAAGCTTTCTCCAGAAGAGAATCGGCGCATTTTTGGGAAATGCAATAATCCGCACGGGCACGGACACAACTACATACTCGAAGTTACCGTGGCTGGCGAACCGGATCCGGTGACCGGAATGGTGCTGGACCTGAAAGAGTTGAAAGAAATTCTGGAGCGCGAAGTGATGCAGCGCATGGATCACCGGCATTTGAATCACGAGGTGCCGGAATTAGCTGGGCAGATCCCGACGTGCGAAAATATCGCGCGGGTCATCTGGAATTTACTGGAGCCGAAAATAAAACAAGGCTCGCTTCATCACGTGCGATTGTATGAGTCGCCGAACTTGTTCGCGGACTGCTTTCGCAATGGAGCCGCCGCTAGCCGGGGGAATACGAGCCGGGGAAATAATTGATGAGTGCGAGCGCTAATTTCCCAGAGCTGAAGATTGAGCTGGGGCGCCGCTACCATTTTTCCGCATCCCATCGGCTGCATAGCGCGCATCTAAGCGAAGAGGAGAATTGCCGGGTCTTCGGCAAGTGCAACAACCCGTTTGGCCACGGTCATAATTACGTGCTGGAAGTCAGCGTTTCCGGGCAAGTCGATCCCGCGAAGGGAATGATCGCCAACCTAGCCGAGCTGGATCGTTTTGTGGAGCGTGCTGTGCTGCAAGTGTTTGATCATAAGTCGTTGAACGAAGATGTGGCGGCTTTTCAAGAAAAAGTGCCCACGACGGAAAATTTGTGCATCGACATTTATCACCGGCTGAAGAGTTTCTCGCATGCCAAGCTGGAACGGGTGCGCATCGAAGAAACTCGCAACAACAGTTTTGAATATGCGGGCGAAGAGTTTAGGCGAGTCCCCGTCGCGAGTGCTGCGGAAAAGGAGCTAAGGTGAGCGAACCTGGCGAAGAGCTGTTGCTGCACGAACCGAAAGCGAAAGAAGAAAATATCGCGGCGCTGGTGCGCAAGATGATCTCCATCATTGGAGAAGATCCCAACCGCGAGGGCCTGCGCAAGACTCCCGAGCGATTTGAGAAGGCGTTGAAATTTCTAACCAGCGGCTATCACCAGAACGTGGAGCACATACTCAACGGCGCCACCTTCAGCGTGGCGTACGATCAAATGGTCATTGTGAAGGACATCGAGTTTTTTAGTTTGTGCGAACACCATCTGCTCCCGTTTTTTGGCAAATGCCACGTGGCGTATCTGCCCAATAAAAAGGTCATCGGCCTCAGCAAAGTCGCGCGGCTCGTCAATATGTTTGCGCGAAGACTACAGATCCAGGAACGCCTTACCAGCCAGATCGCACAGGCCATTGAAGAAAGAATCAGCCCTGAAGGCGTGGGCGTGATTGTCGAGGCGCGTCATTTGTGCATGCAGATGCGTGGCGTCGAAAAGCAGCACGGACAAGCGGTCACAAGCGCAATGCTGGGTGCGTTCCGCCACAACAAGGAAACGCGAGACGAGTTTTTGTCGCTGGCAAAAAAGCGCCAATCCTGACCTTTATCCCGAAAAACATTCACACAGAATTGCTGCTGCGCCTCGGCACGGCAGAAGAATTTGATTTATTTGAAAGGGAAAGCCGATGAGTGAACAAAATAAGGGCAAGATAGCGTTGGTGACGGGCGGGAATCGCGGAATCGGGCTGGAAACGGTGAAACAATTAGCTCAGCAGGGCATGCACGTGTTGTTGGGGGCGCGAAACGAAGCGAAGGGATTGGAAGCCGCGAAGAAGTTGAAAAGCGAAGGGCTGGATGTTGAGTTCATCCTGCTGGACGTGGACGACGAGAAAACTCATGCGCGGGCCGCGAAAACGATTGAGAAAAAATTTGGAAAGCTGGATGTGCTGATAAATAACGCCGGAATCCTGATTGATGAAAAGGGTGAAGGCGGATTTGTACCGACCAGCAAGACGTCGGTGGCATTATTTCGAAAAACATTTGACACCAATTTTTTTAACACTATTGCACTGACACAGACGCTGCTCCCGCTAATCAGAAAGTCGGCCGCCGGGCGAATTGTTTTTCTGTCCAGCATTTTGGGATCTTTGACTTCGCATAGTGATCCTAAATCGCCAATTTACAATTACAAGGTGCCGGCCTATGACATTTCAAAAACGGCGCTGAATGGTTACGCAGTGCATCTGGCGTACGAATTGAAAGATACACCGATAAAGGTGAACGTGGCGCATCCGGGTTCGGTGGTCACGGACATGAATGCCAACGGTAATTTGCAGGTGGATGTGGGGGCGAAGACGTCGGTGGACCTGGCCACGCTTCCTAATAACGGCTACAACGGGAAGTTTATTCATCTTGGCAAAGAACTGCCCTGGTAAGCGAACGTCGTAAGAATATTCTGATTAACCGGAGTTAGATATTTTAGTTCTAGCAGTTTTTTTATCACGATTGCGCGAGCGCCGGACGCGATCGCGGTTACCGCAGGTGCGGTCGTTGCACCAGCGGCGGGTGTTGGCTTTGGTCCGATCGTAAAAAATCCACTTACATCCTTCATTAGGGCAATACTTCAGGCGGTCCGGACGATTCAGCGCGAGCATCTCTGCGAAGGAAGCGGCGATGCGCGAAAGTATCCACGGCCACCCGGGACGCAGCGGAACAAGCTCCGAATGCACTCCATTTTGGTTCTGGAACAGCTTCACGCGTACCGGTACGTTTAAATACGAATTGAGAGCATGTAAATCGCGGTCGTCGGGTGCCTTGCCGGCAATTAGTTTTTCGGCCATTCGTCGCAGGAGCGTGCGCAGCGCGATGAGTTGCGCGAGCGGGGCGCGGCGGGGCGGAGACGGCGCGAGCTTCCAATGGTTCACGATGTGAGCAGGCCACGATGGGTCGTGCAAGCGGTCGGTGAGCTTGCCATAGCCATTCCATTCGAGAGAGTTGGCTAAATCGATCCACGCGTAGTCCTTCCCGAAGCCCACAGCGAGGTAATTGTCAGCGTTTTGTTTCATGGCCTTTGCTTCTTGTAATGCGTTAATTTAATTTGACCCGTTACACGAAATACGCTAGTCTGAGTATGTAATGAGTGTAACACCGATAGGGCGTTACGCAAATTTTGATAGCGCAGGCCAGGTGAAATGACATGAGTGCCCCAACAATGTCGGCGACCATCGCAAAACCACCGGTGTTGGTGGAATCCGCCAGGCCGTCTGAAAAAGCCGCCGCCTCCAACCGTTTACTGATCATCTTTTGTTTTTTTGCCATCTACACCATTTGGGGTTCGACCTATCTGGCCATCCGCTACGCCGTGGAATCCATACCGCCGATATACGCAGCGGGAATCCGGCATCTGGCATCGGGGACCATCTTGTTGCTGTGGTGCTTGGTGAAAAAAGTACGCCCGACTGCGTCGCAAATTCGCAGCGGCGTGATTCTCGGTATTTTGTTTTTCCTGCTAGGCCATGGGCCGTTGCATTGGGCAGAGACGCGAGTGCCTTCTGGACTTGCGTCCCTGCTGGTGGCTACCGAGCCTATCTTTGTTTTCTTCCTCGCCGCTCTGGCTGCCAAGCGCTGGCAATCCACCTGGAAAATATTCGCTGGCGTCTTTCTGGGCCTGGCCGGCGTGGGGCTGCTCGTAGGCCGAACCACACTTACCTCCAGCCGCGGAATGATCGTTGCATCACTGGCAATTTTGTTTGGGGCGCTCTCGTGGTCGGCGGGAATTATCTATGCACGCAAATCGGATCTGGCCGGTCATCCGCTACTCATGACCGCGCTCTCGTCGCTTTCCGGTGGAATTCTGCTGTTCACCAGCGCAACAATTTTTGGCGAGTGGCGTGGCTTCTCGTTTAGTTCGGTGACGGCGCGCTCGTGGGAAGCGTTGGCGTACCTCGTTGTGTTCGGGTCGCTGGTAGCCTTCAGCGCCTATAACTGGTTGCTGGAACGCTACTCACCGACGTTGGTTGCTACGCACACCTACGTCAATCCGGTAGTCGCGGTGCTGTTGGGATGGATGCTCGCGGGCGAGAAGGTGACCCTCAACGTTGGGGTAGCAGCGGTGATGGTGATTGGCGCGGTAGTCCTCGTTGATCGAGGCACCGCGCCAAATCCTGAAGGACGAAAGCGAATTCCGGGAGAAGAGTAAACCAAGACCCAGGTTCATACCTCAAGGCGAACCTGGGCAACCCTCCGCGTATTTTCACGCCACCTCTTGAAACAATTGCTACTTGGTGATGTCCACCGACGCGCGAGTCTTCTCCCATTCGACGCGCATGGTGCAGCCCGGTCCAGTTTTGTCAAAAGTAATCGTGAAATTCTCCATGGATGAAGGCAGTGCGGAAGTTTTCATATCCACGCGTGCGAGATCGGAATCCGGCCCCGCATACTTGGTGCCCCACTCGCCGGTTTTTTTGCTGATGACCAGCTTCCAGCTGTCCGCGTTGGGCACGGCAAACAGTGTGTAGCTACCAGCAGGAACTATAGTGCCTCCGACGCTGACGCCCGAACTGACGATAAATGTGGTGGCTTCGTTGGCTCCCAGGCGCCAGACTTCTCCATAGGGAACGAGACCGCCAAAGATTTTGCGGCCCTTGGCGCGCGGGCTAGAATAATCGACGGTGACGGTCGCGCTATCGCCCAAAGAGCACGTAGCTTTGGCCGGGGGACTGGGCCTTGCGGCTTTATCCTGGGGGCTGGGTGCTTGCTGCGCGAACGTGAGCGAAGCAAAAAGCAGCAGACTGAGACCCGTTGCAGCAGTGCGTATTTTCATTTTTCTCTCCTGATGGCCGATTAGACGGGCTGAGGTGGCGAAAGCATTGAACCTAATTTATGGTTTGGAAGCAAGCAGCGAAGTGTAAATGATTCATTTGCTTGCCCTCTGAACCTGCAGATTGACGCGATCGCATCTCGGGCACGAACTCGGAGCCTCCGGCAAATATTAGCAATTCTTTACAGTTTTATTAGTATTGTGTTAGCCTGATTGAGTTGAAGAGAAGAGGAAATTTTTCAGGGGACTGACGGAGAGAGGCACTTGAGCGAGCTTAAGGCAGTGTTGATCGAGCAATATCGCACTCACATTAAAGACACAGGATCACCGGAAGTGCAAATTGCGCTGCTGAGCGAGCGGATCAACTATCTGACGACTCACCTCAAGTCGCACGTCAAAGACCACGCATCACGTCGCGGTTTGATTATGATGGTGAACAAACGCCGGCGGCTGCTGGACTATCTCAACCGCCGCGACCCGGATCGGTACCGCGAGATTGTTGAACGTCTTAGCCTGCGCAAG
>DATBBY010000173.1:0-46190 GCA_036270765.1 Candidatus Acidiferrum sp. | reverse complement strand
CCATACCGCTCCTCTTCGCTCGGCAAAGTGGCACTTTGGCGTTTCGGCAAACGACAACGGTATGTACGGAAAATGAACTCTAATAGCTCGCTACCGGTAGAGGACTCTAACGCGGCGAGCCCCCCAACGAATTGGACCGATCACGATACGGCTAATCGCGGCATTCAGATGGTCAAACCACGGTCTGTCAACCATGTAAAGGAGCAAGAAAATAGCCGCAACACAAACAGTGGCCAAAAAGCCAGCAACGGCAACCATCAAAACAAGCAACTTGAACATTCGAATTAGGCCCTGTTTTGCATTCGGTTCAGTCAGCGTCAATGGTGCTTGTATTTAAGAATGGATTTCATTGCCCAAAGAAAGACCATAGTTCCAGCCACTAGGAAAGCCGAGCCCGACAGCAAGTTCGTCCCAGAGTTAGGGCTCGCGCACACCGCACAGGCTGAGATTCAAAGGGGCTTCGGAGGCATGACCTTGCCTGTTAAACGGATTATCTTCTCATCGAGGAGTCGATTGATTTCTCGGATCAACGCAATCAGCTTCTTGGAGTCGTGTTCGACGGCTGCCTGTTCACACAAGTATTCCCAGCGTTCCTTGATTTGCACATAACTGCCTCGGACGCACTTCAGGTGTAGCACGAAATGACGGCTGGATGTGAAGTTTCAATCGGCGCGGTATGTCAGTTCATGGCGATGGTAGCTGGCGGATTGCTGGCAATTCGGGCATCGCACGATTACGCCATCTTCAGGCACTTCAGGTCTAGAGGGCCAGAGCGAGTCGTAAGGCATGTGTTTCTCAGCCAGGTTTATACTGCTGTGGGTAATAGGCTTTTTGCATCCTTTACAATCGAGAGACCATTCAGCCATTTTTAGGATTCCTAAGTTTTCAGTGTCTCACCAAACTCTGTCATCAAAGCTGTTCAATATTGCACAGCTTTGAGAGTTTCTGTCCAATGTACGGAAAGCGGACAGGTGTGCATAACCGAACAGCTTTGTCAGTAAGGCGAGGCGCACGCTTGAACGATGACCATACGAACGAAGCAACCCATTGACGAAGTGAGAGCCGAAATGGACAAGCCGCGGATAGCAGCGTCGGCAGACCGCAGATTAGTGCTGGTGGATCCATTCAATGGATACGCTTGCAGCCGATGCCTGTGCAGGTTCCCAGAAAGCAAGCCGCCAGTGGGACGCACGCCGGCTGAAACGATACGACTGGCCAGAGAGCACGCGCGGAGGGAGTTTGCAGCACACGTTTGCGACGAGCGAGGATGGTAGGTTCAGAAAACGGACAAGGAAACTCTTGCGCGCGAGAAGGTTTGGGTATCCAATCCCGAACATGGCTAGAATCGCCATTTGCGGAGCCATTATAGTGGTCATACTGCTAGTGCTGTCTGCACAGCGGTATATAGCGAATAAGAGGCTTGCGAACAACCGACCGAACAAGGATGAGCAGGTCGGATAGCCCTGGGAGAAGACGCAGCGCGGCTGGCTGCCAGACACTCAGCGTCGCTCCGTTTTCCGAACCTAGTAGGTGCCTCAACCCTTCTTCGCTGCAAACCTTTTACGTTGTGAGAGCGAAATCTTTCTGCGTGTAGCGGCCGACATGGTCCGCTTCGGGTTGGCGTTCTTCGCCGCGTGGAACGTAGCCCAGCGGCGCTTCGTAGCTTCGATTATCCGGCGACGCCCAGCAGCCGACATGGTTCTGCGCGGACTAGACGTTTCAACGGCCCCGTGCTTGCTAGTTCCATTGAGTGCTCCGATGGCCGTCCTAACAGCGCTCAACTGGCTCTCAAGCCTCGACGCTTCTTGATGCAATGCTGCAATGATACTGTTCACAGTGTGTTGTCTCCTTTTTGAACGACACAATCTTTTCGACTGCCCTTGATACTATCCGTCTTGCTACTACTTTGCTACTAGGGGATCGGAGTCACAGAGCGTATCACGGGTGGAACATGCCGCGAAGCTTCACCCGATCATGTCGAGAAAACGTGCGTGCCAAATTTGGTTGTTAGGGGAGGTGACATGCGCGACAAGATGATGGCTGCGGTTCTATTTTGCGCACCTACGTAGGTCGGACTCTCGAAGCCAGCGAAGTGGAACCGAGACCATCTGAGTGACCGAGCCCGACGAGGAATTGCCTCCCGCGAAGGGTGGAGATGCATCTACCTCGACGTGCAAAACCGATGTGAGGCGACATGGGGAGGTGCAGTTTAACTCAGCGCTCAGGAATTGATCTAGTTTAGGATGTGATAGCTGACGCAGGCGGGGTTCGAAAATAACTTCGTGTTCATCTGGATGGTGAAGCTGGATCCCGGCTTGCGGGCCGTGACAACAGGCTGCACGAGCTCGGAGAGTTTCGTGTTACAGGTCACACCCGAGATGATCAGACTTTCATCGATCTCAAGAAAAATCTGGCTATGTTCTGTAACCTGACTGGTGTTAACTGTCAGTGTCGGATTGGCTCCAGGAGGGATGGCCACCGCCCCGGCAGCCGCCGCTTCACAGTTAGCAGGTGAGCCGCCGCTAGAACAGTTTTCGGTTGTGGCGAAGCTATTGCCTACCAGTCTGAAGGCACTAACCCCAGCGGGCCCCATCGACGATTTTCCCGCTGTAGTGTAGAAATTGAACGGATTGCCGCAGCCACCTGTCGCAGCGTGTACATATTTTGTAATTACGATGCTGAGCGGTGAACAGTTCAGCGGATTCGCCGTAGGGGCGCCCGGGCCCTGCCAATACACCTTCCATGCCACCGCGTTGCCCGGTAATGTAGGTCGGGTGATAGTGACCGTTTGATTTCCCGCACTCGTCGTGGCGCTGATCAACGACCCCGTGATTGTCTCGCCGCCGTTGGAATCAAAAGCACTGACGCCGAAGTAGTTGATACCAATCGGAACACTCCCACCGGCACTCACTACTGCCTCGAGCGGAGCTGCCGGAGTATCCATCGCATAATAGGCATACGCGTTGCTAGAGAACTGGAGAGGCTGCCCTATATACTGCGTGTACGATCCGCTTCCCTGATAATTTTCCTTGACTCCGGCGCGGATCCCCATAAGTGAGCAATCATCACCAAAGCCTCCCGAAATCTTCACCCCTGTGAGCGTTCCTTCAAAGAGGGGTTGGTGACTATTGGCGCAACTGGGAAACTCCACTCTCGCGCCCATCAATTTTGAGTTGCTAACTTGGATCATCGGCGTAGCTGGGCCCCCAGTAAAGTCTGCGTAGATAGCATTTCGGAGAGTGAGGTTCGTCACCGCTGAACTCAGTGAGAGGGTTAATAGCGGCGTAATCGGACTCTCGATTAAGATATCTTTAAAAGTATAATACCCAGGCACAAACCCTGTGGCCTGGCCATAATCGTTGAACTCAATCCCGGTGCCTGCGAATGTCATAGTGTCAATCGTCATAATTCCGGCCAGATCTATTAGATTCGTCTGGTTGCCTAGACTATTCGGAAGGTTGACCTCCAAACAATTTGGAGCGCCCCAACCGTGTGGCACTACTTGGCAATAATCTCTATTGAACCAAAAATGAAAACCTCCACTTCTTAAAATCACTGGCATGGAAGAAGACCCACCGCTCTGAAAGTTGTCTTCCTCAAGACGAACGTTTACAACACCGCCACCGCCGCTGTCCTGATCGGTCAGAATGCAGCTTTGATAAGGAGCATTGCAATTCATGTCGAGGTTTTCAATATTAGTCGGACCAAAATTACCCGGGACCCAATAAAAGAATGGATACGCTGAACCATCTATAGCAGCACTCCGGCCCGCAGTGAATTGTGCTGTCGGGCCGCGAGCTCCAAGGATTCCCTTGAAGGAATATTTGCGCTTCATGATGATCGGTTCGTTAACGCGGAGCGCAGAGCCAACCCTAATCTCGACTTGGTCGGGGGCACAATTCCGCAAATCCAACGGAGAATTGAACTCCGGCTGCCCCGAAATCATCGCGGGGATTAGTATGGTCCCGCCTCTATCAGCTGGCATCGCAGCACAAGCTGCAAAGACGATCGGGGTGTTATCGTGCTGAGCAGTTTGAGCAGCGACAGTCGCGGTCGCAGCGACGCTTAGCGTCAGCGTTTTTCGCTCGATGGCGGTGATCGTCGCGGCAAGGATCCCATTCCTTGGCACTCTTGGTGGTGCTGAAGGGATATAAGCAGGGACGGCAGGAGGGCCGAAACCCTGATCGACAAAAGAACCATCCATCCCCTGTGTAACGCCCGCGAGTGAGTAGGCGCCTCCGTTTACCGAACGATACACGATGGATTGCAAGTTTGCGTATGCGTTCATATTCCATCGAACGACGTTTTTAGCTACGACCTGAGCGCTGCCTCCCGCAGTATTTCCAGAATCGTTCGCCTGTCCAAGCTGATAGAAGGTGAAGGTAGTGCTAGTAGGTGTTGAGACGATGAAGTGCGCTCCATTATAAAATGAAGCTGCCGGCCCCGTCATTCCATAAACGTTGACAGGCACATTCGATTGAAAATTGTGGCGCGAACTCGCGGTACAGGTCACTATCCCGTCTGACCGCGAGCAGCTGGATAGCTTAACGGAATTGACTCCCAGCATCGCCGCGCCGGTCGTGGTTGTTCCGGCGTTGCTCGCCACGGAGAGTTCTCCATGGTATCCGCGCAATACGACCCTGTACGCATACCTTTTGGCTCCATTCAGAATTCCTTGTGATGTAACAACGACTTGGGCGGAGGTTAAAGTGGCGGTTCCGGATCCAGAAGTCCCGCTCGCGTTCGGACCGCTATTGACCATGCTGATGTGGCCAAAGTCACCGTCGTTTCCGGTGACAGTGAAGGCGCCGTTGAAGCTGCTATCAGCTAAACCCTCGACGCGAATCGTCTGCTTAGCTCCGAAAGTCGGACCGGAGTACTGAAGGGTCGCTACGTTTCCGGAACGCGAGTAATAAATGATCTTCGCTACTCCCCACGGCGTGAAAGTTGGCGCAGGTCCAGCCAACGGAATTTCAATACCTTGTCCGACCGCGAAGTCGCCCGTACCCCCAAGGCAAGACACTGACTTTGAGTCGCTCGTGGTGCTACAGGAAATTGAGCTCATAGGGCCAGCGAAGAGGCCGAAACGCGATAGGTCATATGTCGTGTTGGATTCTGCGTTAGCCGGTTTGTCGGTTGGGTCAATTCCCGGGCTTAGAGTAACATTATAAATCACAGAGCGAGAAGCCGGAAAAAACTCCACTTTATCCACCGTCGCAGGCCCACTGGCATTGACGCTTGTGATAATCTCGGATCGAGTTAATTCTTGAGCCTTTGCAACCTGGCAGACAGACATTGCTGTCGACAAACCTAGAATCCGTCCAAGTATTTTCATAAACAGGCAGTCAAGCTGATTCTAATGCTTATTTGATTCCAGCTACAGAACTAACGGTTGACCAATCGGCATAAACATCGTAAATCGACATGGGCGTGACGAACAATTGTCGCAGGCTTGGCATCGCTTACTGCGCCCTTGATTAAAACAGACTCAAATGGTAATTTCTCGCATTTCGTAACTGATATTTTACAATTGTGAGTTTCACTTTTTTGGCTTTTACGCAAACTTTGCTCCGTTTTGACACCAGGCAATTTCGGCTCTTCGGACACGATCTGTTCGAGACGTGTGGTGACAGTTTCGAACTCCGTCAAAATTCGTTATCCTAAACGCAGTGCTCTGATTTGAATAAACACAAGCCCCTGCTCCCTCGAACAATAGTGCTGCGGCAAAGCGACGGTCAACTGAGTGGCATTCGGCGCCAGAACCCCCCTTTACTTTCTTGAAGCAAACCAAGGCGTAATACGAAGGCAGAGAAGCTCAGAGGTAACGTTCGAAGGGAACCATTGAGATTTTCTTAGAGAAACAGGGCTCGGAATTGCGGACCCATTTGCGTTCGGCGTAGAGAGAGACATACGTGCACGACAGGTTTCGCAGATTTGGCCGCCAAATTCAGGCTTTCTAGCGAAGTCCTCCCCGGAGAGAGAAACTCGCAGACTGACTGGCGGAGGAGGAGGGATTCGAACCCCCGAGACCCTTTCGGGTCTAACGGTTTTCAAGACCGCCGGTTTCAACCGCTCACCCACTCCTCCGTTTTTAATTCTAACCGATCCTGTGATTGGGAGTGCATTTGAGACAAATCTAAGAGTTCCCGCTGCTACTAACACTGCCATTTGGGGCACCTCTCATCAATTGTCACGAGAGTTTCCAGATTACGGTGGCTGCGCCATCCGTCGCAGTTGCCGATGCGCAAATCGAAGACTGATATGTCACCAAATTGTCACTAAAATCCTGCACTGCACACTTTACGAGCTTGGCGCGTCCAATATTCCTGAATTCCCGTAATATAAATGCAGGGATTGGTAGCACCGTTGAGGAAAGACATGCTGATTCGCCGGCCCACCGATTTGAACTATTCTGACGTTACGCCCAAGTCTGTCTATACCGAGCGCCGTGAATTTCTGCGCGCCATGGGAATCGCGGGAGCCGCGGCATTTGCGGGCGCCGCGGCGTGGCGGCTTGGTATGGCTCTCGACGAGGTCCACGCCACCAGCAAGTTGGACGTGGCCACGAAGAGTCCTTTCAGCACCACGGAAAAGGAGACGCCGTACAATGATGTGACGCATTACAATAATTTTTACGAATTTGGCACCGACAAGGCTGACCCCGCCAAAAATGCCCAGAAATTTCGCATCTCGCCGTGGACTGTCTCCGTCGAAGGCGAAGTAAAAAAGCCGCGCAAATTCAGCATGGATGAAGTTTTAAAGATTGCTCCTTTAGAGGAGCGCATCTACCGTCATCGTTGCGTGGAAGCGTGGTCCATCGTGGTGCCTTGGATCGGCTTTCCTTTCAGTGAACTCGCCAAACTTGTTGAACCGACTCCTAAGGCTCAGTTCGTGGCGTTCGAAAGCTTTTTCGATCCCGGGCAAATGCCTCAGGCAAAATATTCCGGCCTGGACTATCCCTACGTCGAGGGTTTGCGCCTTGACGAGGCCATGAACCCGCTAGCGTTGGTTAGCGTCGGCATGTATGGGGAAACATTGCCGAATCAAGATGGCGCTCCAGTACGAATGGTTGTGCCTTGGAAGTATGGCTACAAAAGCATTAAATCCATCGTGAAAATCCGTTTTGTCGCCAAACAGCCGCCCACTACCTGGAATCGCATGGCTCCCCAGGAGTACGGTTTTTACTCCAACGTGAATCCCAATGTCGATCATCCGCGTTGGAGCCAGGCGAAAGAACGCCGCCTCGGCGAAATTTTTAAGCGCCCCACGCTGATGTTCAATGGCTACGGCGATCAAGTCGCGAGCTTGTACAATGGAATGGACCTCAAGAAAAATTACTAAAACTAGATGCACGCCCTGCTAAACAGTAAGTGGAGCAAGCCGGTAGTTTTCCTGATATGTCTGGGGCCCCTGGCGGCGTTAGGCTGGCAAGCGCTTCACGGCGAGCTGACCGCCAATCCCATCGAGTTCATAACCCACGCCACTGGAGATTGGACGCTTCGCTTTCTGATCATCACGCTTTGCGTTACGCCATTTCGTAAAATCCTGCACCTTCCAGAACTGATTCGCTTTCGCCGCATGCTGGGTCTGTTTGCTTTCTTTTACGCGTGCCTACATTTCACTACCTACATCTGGCTGGATAAATTCTTCGATCTATCGGAAATGTGGAAGGACATCGCCAAGCGCAAATACATCACCGTGGGATTGACGGCATTTTTGTTGCTGATCCCCCTGGCGATAACTTCGACCGCGGGATGGATTAGACGCCTCGGGGGAAAGCGCTGGCAACAGCTTCATCGGCTGATTTACTTCAGCGCGGCGCTGGGAGTGATTCACTACTACTGGCTGGTAAAGTCCGCGGTAATCAGGCCGCTAACCTATGGAGCGATTGTAGCGGTTTTGTTGCTCTGGAGATTATTTGCTTCACTTTCAAAGAACAAACGATTGAGGGTTAATACCGTTACCGTAAGGCCAGTCGGCTAAATCGCTGATCCGCCACCTGACGGTTCGTCGAACTCCAAGCCCCAAAATCGCGGTGCGGGAGTAAGAAATTCGATGCCCACGCGCTGACCGCGGTCGTTAGTTTCGCCCAAAAAAACCACCCGGCACTCTTGTTCTTCCAGGGTCTCCGGATGTGTGAGCACCAACATTGCGCCGTCATCGATTTCGTGTTTCAGAATCAGAAGGCCGCCGTGGCCATTAACCACCAGCGTTTCACAGGTCTCGCGAAATTTTTTTCCATTGTGCGCCCGGCCTTGGGCCTGCATCCGCATTTTATGAAACATGCGGCTACTGCGCCGTTGTGAACTTGAGGTGACTTCGCTCATAGCCAAGTCTTGAATGTTGCAACGTGCATCGTCAATCACCTGTTCAGCGTGGTGTGCTGCAAAGCCAAACGCGAAAAATGTGCTTGGCTTGTACCACGATGCCTAAACACCCTAGAATGGTTCCTGGCATCGGACCCTTTCGACCATTCCGCTCGCCTGCTCGCTAAGGCCTAGTTTGTTTTTAATCTACCGCACCATGAATGGATGGACCCGTGCGTTCTGAGGAATTTTTATGAATTTGGCTGAATATATCGACAGCCGACGCGACGAACACCTTGCGGAATTGTGTTCGTTCTTGCGTATCCCAACCGTCAGCGCGAAGACTGAGCACAAGCAGGATGTAGAGCGCGGGGCGCGATGGGTCGCTGATAGCTTGCGTAACGCAGGCTTCAAAACGATTGAAATTGTGCCCACCAATTTGCATCCTCTGGTGTATGCCGAATCTTTGGAAGCCCCCGGGAAACCCACGGTGCTGTTTTATGGCCACTATGACGTGCAGCCTGCCGAACCCTTGGAGTTGTGGACTTCTCCGGCCTTCGAACCCGCCGTTCGCGACGGAAATCTTTTCGGCCGAGGCACCGCTGACGACAAAGGTCAGGTGCATATTCATCTAAAGGCGCTCGAATCTTTACACAAAATCAACGGCAAACTTCCCGTGAATGTGAAAGTTCTCATCGAAGGGGAAGAGGAAGTAGGCAGCGTCAGCCTCTGGAATTATGTGCAGAAAAATAAAGAAAAACTCAAGGCGGATGCCTTGCTGGTGTCGGACACTTCCATGCTTGCGAAGGGCGTGCCTTCCATCACTTATGGCTTGCGTGGGCTGAATTACTACCAGATCGAACTGACAGGTCCCGCACGCGATCTCCATTCCGGCGTTTATGGTGGCGCGGTTCCGAATCCTGTAACTATTCTTGCCGAACTTTTCGCCAAGCTTCACGACAAGAACTTTCGTGTCAACGTGCCGGGCTTCTATGATTCTGTCGCCACGGTTTCGAAAGCAGAGCGCAAGGTTCTTAATGCCTTGCCGTGGAAGCGAAAAGAGTTCGAGAAGGCCGTTGGCGCGCCAGGCTATTTTGGCGAAAAGGGTTACACCATCGTCGAGCAACTTTGGACGCGGCCGACGCTGGAGCTGAACGGAATCTGGGGGGGCTACACCGGCGAAGGAGCGAAAACGGTGATTCCCTCCAAGGCTTGCGCAAAATTTTCTACTCGCCTGGTTCCGGATCAGGATCCGCACAAGATAGCCAAACTGGTCGAAAAACAGGTGCGTGCGTTGTTACCTGATACCGTCACCTGCAAGTTCGAAGTTCTCAGCACCGGAAAACCATGGTCGGCTTCCTTTCAGGCCCCGATTTTTAAGAAGGCTCAGAGCGCTCTGGAAAAAGGCTTCGTGAAAAAAGCTGTTTTCATTCGCGAAGGCGGTTCCATTCCCTTCGTTACCCAGATGCATGACACGTTCAAAGTTCCCTGTGTTCTGATTGGATTTGGATTGCCGGACGAAAACGCACATGCGCCCGACGAACACATCGCCCTCGAGAATTATTTTGGGGGGATCAAAGCGATCGCGCACTTTTACGCGGATCTCGCGACGCTGTAACTTGATTTTCGTGCACCGCACCAGCTGCCACGGGGACTCAGGTGCTGGAAAGTGTTTGACGCCTGCGAGTCGCATAATCGCTCAGTGCGGCATTCGCAGTGTTCACGACCTGGAGAGCGTCGTCAACGGCTTCCAAATCCTGTCCGCGCACGACGAAATACATTTGATCCTCTTCTATACCGGTGTAGACCCGGTTTCCGGCGCAACCTAGACTAAAAACGGCGCCATGTTGCAGCGAGGCGGGCAAAGCCATGCACGTCGGTCGCCCCAACACTGAGGCGCCGCTGGCTACACCTGCTCGATTGGCAGCCTCATTCAACAGCATCGCGAATCGCGGCCGGCAAGTGAACAAAACCACATCAGGTGCCACCGGTGCTTGGCCGAGGGGCGAATACACCACCACCGCAGGCGATCTCGTCAAACGCGGAATTTGCGGCAATTCCTCAGGCTTTACGTAACCCAGATCGAACATCATTTTCAACGTGACGCCGGTTTCCTGCTCGCGTTCCGCCGATAGGGCTATGTTGTGTGTGTAGGCGCCCACAGCACAATTAAAATGATCCTCCGGCACGGTATAAAAAGTTCTGCCCTCCGCCGCGAGACGCCAGAAACTGCACCCTGAAGGTTCGGTGCCTTGAAATTTTGCCACCCCGAACGGCGCACGCTCGAGATACGCCACCGCCACCGGTCGGCGTTCCAGTTTCACCGCATTGGCGAACCTGGCTTCCAGCGCGCTCCAATCTCTAAAATCACTCACGATTCAGTCTCCAGAAAATAGTTTTTGCAGCATAACATAGGGAGTAATTTCATTTTGGGACGATTCAACTCACTCAAAACCCTTGTTTTATGCGGTTATTCACATGCTAAATGAAAAAAACACGCTTGTTATCTGCATTTTTCGTGGTTTCCTCTTGCGTTCCGAGGACAGCTTGGCTATAGTGCCCAACGGCCCGGACTTTTCTCCTTCACTATTCAGGACAAAAGGCTCACAGCCAGCCCCCGGTCAACTCGGGAAAAAAACGAAATAGGAACGAAAAAATCAGGAGGATAAGCAGACTAGATGGCAGCCAAGCCTTTGAGCAAGACGAAGATCGTTTCACACATGGCCGAGAAAGTCGGTACATCAAAAAAGACCGCAGTGCTTTTCTTTGAAGAATTATTCAAACTTGCAGTGAAAGAAGCTAAGGGTGCCGCCGGAAAATTTGTCATTCCCAACATCGGCCGCGTAGTAAAGGCGCATCGCAAGGCGCGTCTTGGCCGCAATCCCCAGACCGGCGAGCAGATTAAGATCAAGGCCAAGACGGTTGTTCGTTTGCGTCCGGCCAAGGCGTTTAAGGACGCCGTCCTGAAGTAGATCCCGGTTTAATTCCCATTCGCAACGATCTGGATAACGCGGACAATGAATTCGTTGCAGGTCGGCCGCGCCGGGTATCCTGTGGCCGACAACAATTGCGGCACTTCAATCCTTAATCGGTTCAAGATTTAGACAGAAAAACCTCCGGTAAACGGCTCACGCCACAACCGGAGGTTTTCTTTTCTGTGGTGCGATTAAAGAAGGTGCGAAAAAAAATGCTTCTGAGACTGCCGGGAGTTAGAGCGTCTTCACGTAGGCCACGACGTCTTTAACTTGCGGCGCCTCCAGGACTTCCTTGAATGGGGGCATCAACGTATCGCCGTTTTCAATCCACGTTTTCAAGGTTTCATCGGTTACTTTATTGTTGTTGACCGTGAACGTTCCGCGTTTTGAGATACCTTTCAATCCTGGCCCGATTTTTTTGGCGTCGCTGTCGGCATAATGGCAAACTGCACATTTCTGCTCGAAAATTTCCTTGCCTCGCGCCGCAGCCGCCGAGGTCTTGCCGGCTCCGCCAGGGCCTGCTTTTTTCGTCGACTGTTCCTGCGCGAACGCAAATCCGCATAGTCCCAGAGTAGCGATGCCCACCAACAAATGATTACTCTTCACGCTTCCCCCAATCGTCCTGGTGAATTGACTGAACTCCATTTTCTACTTTTATTACTGTTAATTCCAGTTCCTAACTATATCCCGGCACAAAGGACAGGTAGCCCTTCGAAGCCTTGGAACTTTTGTACTTTTGACGCTCATCTCACCGTGTGCTAACAATCAGAAATCATGAGTCAGGAAACTTTAATGCGTGCGTGGGAACTTCTACAGGATGCCTATCAAGCCCAGATGGAGGGCGATTACGACCGCGCTGTAGATCTTTACAAATCTTCCCTGGAATTACACCCCACCGCTGAAGCTCACACATTTCTTGGTTGGGCTTACCATTTTCAGGGCAAGTTGGACCAGGCCATAGCGGAGTGTCGCACGGCCATCGACATTGATCCAGAATTCGGAAATCCCTACAACGATATCGGTGCGTATCTGATCGAGTTGCACCGCTTTGATGACGCTATCCCTTGGCTGGAGCGCGCCATTGAAGCCAAACGATATGAGCCCCGCCATTTTCCTCATTACAATTTGGGCCGTGCCTATCTCGGTAAGGAGATGTACGCGCGGGCGGCTCGGTGTTTTGAAGAAGCATTGGAAGTTGAGCCCCGCTACCGCTTGGCCCGTGAAGCGTTGGATTCATTGCGCCGCCTGGTGAACTAAACTATCTTCGGAAATCGAAAACGGCATTAAAAAACGGTGGTTATGACCTAGCCAAGACCACGCCCGGTTTGACAACGCGGTCATAGACATAAAGCAACAACGCAGTCAGCACGCCGACCCCGCTGACTATCCACCAGATTTTTTGTGGCTGGTGTTGCACCTCACCAAAATGGTGAAGCAGCAGACCGCCGAGCGGACCCGCGATTAGCGAACCAATACCAATCGGCAAAAATGCAAATCCCATATATGTTCCCTGCTGGCCCGTAGGCGCCAGCCGCGAGATGTATTCGTAATATCGCGGCGATTGGATAATTTCTCCGATCGAAACCGCAAAAAGCGTGGCAACCGCCATCGCCGGTGTGGGATGCACAATCAGGATCAACCACGCTAACGCGGAAACCAATGTGCCCAGGGTAATGGCCCTGAAGGCTGCAACTTTTTTCATCAAAAAACTCATCAACAATTGCAGCGCAATCACCGTCAGCGGTCCGGTGACCAGTATCAACTCAGTGTCGGTAGTGGAGTTCACATAGTCGTGTATGTAAATCGGAAGAATTATGAACTCCTGCCAGTACACGATCCAATAGCCGGAGAAGATCAAAAGGAAAATCATAAATTGTGGATTGCCAAGGACCGTTACAAAGTTTCGCCACGCCGCCCCGGTGCTGGTTGTTTGTATCTCATTAGACTGCCGTGGTTCCTTGAACAACAATAAAACTGCGAAAAACATCAGAAATACGCTTAACGCAGCAACGCGAAAGACACTTTCCACGCGCATATGTTGATGCACCCAGGAGGCCATGTACGGTCCCGCTGCACCGCCGATATTCACGAGCGTGTAGTAAATGGAGTAGCCGATGGAGCGGACGTTTTCTTTTGAGGCACGTGCGGTTGTTCCCACCACGCAGGGTTTGACCAGCGCAATCCCCAGCGCCGGCAACATCAATACAAAACCCACCAGCAACCACAGCGGCAACGCGGCACGTATTGGTGCGAGCCACGACGAGCCCAACGAACCCAGGAGAAAATACGAACAGCTCAAGATGAAATAGGCCAGCGAAAGCGATCGCCGGAAACCCAGTCGATCCGCCAGAGTCCCGCCAAATGCGGCGAGAAACCACACCAGGCCGCCAAACAATCCGGTCAGACTGGTGGCTTGTGCCGCCGGAAAGCTGAGCGTCTCGTGCAAATAACGCGCCAGCGAGGCAAACGCCGCATAGTAAGAAAGTCGTTCGAATAATTCGCTGATGTTCGCTACCCAGAAGGGGCGTTCGAATCCGTCGCGGATTTCTTTCAACCGCTCGCCAAAACTCATCCATCCTCCTGCGCGAATTCAATCTGGAGATGCGCCGCGATTCTAATGGAATGCTGGAGCTTTTGACACCGCGTTTAGTCGTACCGCATAGCACGCTTATCCATTATAGGAATTGCAATATCGCGATAATCACGAAACTATATCTAGCGAGGGGCAATCTAAAGTAAAAGCACTGTTGGCGAGCATGCCAGTTTGAAGCATCATGGTTCAGGGCATCTTTTTGGGGGTAAATAGTGAACGTGAAAAAGTACTCAGTTCGCAATGCCGCCGCCATTTTGGCGATGGCGTTTTTTGCATCGATATTTTCTTCCGGCCTTTTTTCCACTCACGCGCAGAACAAGGTGATGGGCGAGGTCAGGTTCGAAGGCACCACAAAAATAGAGAAGGACGCTGGAGTGTGGGTCGACGGAAATTACGTCGGTTATCTGAAAGAATTAAAAGGCGACAAAAAAATCATGCTGTTGCCCGGTGAGCACGAAGTGATCATCAGGCAGTCCGGTTATGACGACTTCAAAAAAAAGGTTGTGGTTGAACCTGGCCAGGTTCAAATCGTCAATGCCGTGCTGCTGAAGAGTCCGCGGGCCACCGCACCCGAAATTACCTCAACTTTAAAGCTCAACATCGAGCCGAAGCGCGCCGCCGTTTTCCTTGATGATAAGTTCGTGGGCCACGCCAGTGAATTTGGCGGAAAATTCCGTTCCATGCTCATCAGTCCGGGTAAACACCGGATTAAGGTCGAATTGCCCGGCTATCGCACCTACGACACCGAAATAAATCTGCTGGCCGGTCAAAAAACTGAGGTAAAGACGGTGCTCGTGCCGGGAAGTATCGAGCAAGCTGGCCCACTTATCAAGAAACCCGATTGATTTAGTTGTTTTCGTGAAGTGGGATCAAATGTGGACGGCCATCTGTAGCGTCAAGTGGCCGTTTTCTTTTTGTCCAAATTATATTTTCGCGTCAAACAATAGGCTTGAGCACGTCAGCCCCGATTCCGCTTTTTGCAGCTCCGAAATATCCAACGGCAACACCTGGAACCCTCGCGCTTCGATTCGCGCGCGCGTCGATGGAAAAGATGCCGGCAGAATTACCGTGTCGCCAAAGGCCAGGGCGTTAGCCGCATGCCGCTCTTCCGGCGCAATATCAATCCACTCGAAGCCGGCCAAACAAGACGCATCAAACCATTTGCGATTGGCCAGCAGCATATTCCGCCCAAGAAACGTCACCGCAGATTTAAGATGCAAGCATCCGCTTACCGGCACGGCCGTCACGGTGTATCCGTAGTCCTCGACGATCAATCGCAATTGACGGATGCCGCCTTCATTCGTGCGTTTTGACAGCCCCGCGAAAAGGTTTCGCCCGACGCACAGAATATCCCCGCCTTCCGCGGTGCCGGGCAGCTGCACATACTTTAATTCGCGAAACGGCGACAACGCCTTTGCCAGTGAAGTTCCTTCCGCGCGTCGTGACGCCGTGCCCAGTGGAAAAATTATGGCTAGCTCGTCAAGCACCATCGCCGGATCTTCGACGAACATGGAATCCGCGAGCGTGGCCTCGGCGGGAAGAGAAATAACTTTGGCGCCAAATTTACCGAGCATTTGCTCGTAGGCTCGATGTTGCTCAATAGCCTTTGCCAGATCGATTGGCGCTCGGTCTACGAAGGTCAGCTCGCAATTTACTATTGCCGGGCTAACTCCGCGCGTGATCGCGGTAAGCATAAGGAGAAGAGTCTACACGGATTAAAAAATTGGCGCAGCGGCGCTATCGCCCGAAGGCGAGTGGGTTTGCAACAACTCTGCCGAGCACCTGCAGAGTTTTGGGAACAGTGAAGATAAAATCTTATGTTTATTGCCAGGGGCCGGTTGGAGCAAAATGTGAAATCCACAATCGCGTCAAGGTTGCGCCCAGCAGTATTCCCACCAGCAGCAGGCCAATTATCAGCACGACGTTCCACATCGCCACGCGCGGCTTGGCATCGCGGTTGTCAGAAAGTTTTGTTGGAAAATCGTCCGGCTCAGAAACCGAAACGGCTGGTAGCATTGGCGTGGCGGATATTTCCGGCTGCACCAACAGGCAATACCCTTTTCGCGGAATCGTCTCGATGTATATCGGCCTTTCCGAGGAATCTCCTAGCGCAAGCCTCAATTTATTCACAGTAGTGTTAACGTTCGCGTCGTAATTGACGTATGTTTCCGCCGGCCACAGTCGCTGGCGCAGTTCCTCGCGAGTAACTACCTCGCCGGGCTTTTCCAGTAACGTAATCAGCACTCGGTACACTTTTCCCTGTAATTTTAGCTTTTCCCCATTTTTCGTAATTTCCTGCCGTTGCTGGTCGATTTGAAATGGACCCAGACGGATATAGCGCCCGGACGAGAGAGAGCTGTTCTCCGCGCTGGTCGGATCGTATCTTGCCTGCATGGGGACCACTCCCGTTGTCATCGACATCACCCTTGATACATTTAGACGTACTCAGCCGCCTTTTGTTTTAAAGTACGCAGTATTTTTGAGAAGGTTCCACACATCCAGCAATCCGACGCGAATATTGGGTTTCTTGTCCAGAAAGGCTATAAGCAATCGAACTGCGGCTCGCGATTGACCCTAAAACTTGTAAAGTTACAAAGAAATGACAAATGCGGTGCGTACTTCGGCGGCCTCCTTGCTGGGGGTTCGCGCCTAAAAGGGTATAGTCACCACTGGAAGCAGTAAAACCGAAGAGCCCATCGGGGTAGAATTTGGCCGAAGCGGTAAGTATACGACAACAGCAAGACAACTTGGGTTCGCGGCGCTAAGGCAAATCCAGGTCCAAGGCGTAAATGTCAGTCAGCCCGCGTTCGACAGTTACATACAACCAGCCTGAAGCATCTAGCCCATTGAATAAGTAGTGCGCTGGGCTTTGCAGGACCTCCCCAAAGCTGTACACACGCTGCGGTTGGCCACCCACCACGTTTACGCGAAACACCGATTGTTCTTTTTCAAGTTGATCCTGAAAATAAATTGATTCGCCGTTATCGGACCAATAAGGAATACCAATCAGGCCGCCTTCCGCCAACAGCCGCCATACCTTGGTCTGAAAATCGTAAAGTACCAGATGATGTTTGCTTTCATCCAGGGCCGCGATATAACGCCCGTCTGGAGACCATCGCGGTTCCGCAAATCCGCGGGAATCCGGCAATAGAGTGAATTCGCCGGTCCGGGGCTTGAACAAATAAATTCCAAACTTTGGCGGTATTTTCACATCCCGCATACTGACCACGATTTGGGTGTCGTCGGGAGACCAATCCGCCGACGCTCCCTCGCGTCCTTCCGGCAACACCGCGCGCAAACCTCCTCCATCTGACGACAATATATAAATTTGGCGCGCATGGCCTGGTTGTACGCCAGTGAATAAAATACGCTTTCCATCGCGCGACCATCGTGGCGCGGCCGCCACCAGCGGCGCATCGGTCAATCTTAATTGCTTCTTGGAATCCATCCTGCTGAGCCACAGCGATCCGCCTGGCCGGTCTACATATAGAAGCGATTGCCCTCCTGGCGAAACTACGGCTTCATCAGCTCGCAGAGTCGGCATTAAAAAAACCGACCCATTCGTTTTTGGATCGATCTTCTTCAGTTCGCGATGGGATCGTAAGCTGAAGGCGAACACTCGCGAGCCGGTTTGCGCCGGGATCGAAACCTGCAGCGAATCGGGTCCGCGAGTCAGTTGCACTGGCCCTTGGTTGGTCCGCCGGAACCAACTCCACGCTTCTCGCATTCCCCACAGGTTGCACTCGTCGTTTTGGCACCCCGAAAACAAAAAATATTTTCCGTCCGCCGTCCACTGACCGGAGGATTGCGAAGCGGGTGGCGTTCCGCGGCCAAGAACGCGATGCAATTTGCTGCCGTCGGCATTCATCTCCCAAATAGTTGACCCGTTGCTTCCTCCATTCTCGCTGTGGAAGCGAATCGTATCACCATCCCCGGACCATGCTGGCGCGTGCGGCTGCCCATTGGGACGCGCAATCTCGTGAAGTTGAGTTCCATCGGGGCGTACCGTGAATAGCCTTCGCTCGTGCACGAAAACGACCTGGTTGCCGTCAGGGGACCACGCTGGATCGCGACCGGTCGCTTCGCCCAATCTCCGGGGCGCACCGCCCTGTACGGGCCACAGCCAAAGGGTCATTTCGTCGTCGGGGCGGTTAAATTCCCCGATTAGAAATTCTGAATGGTCAGGCGAAATGGCAAACAGCCGGGTATTAGCAAAAGGCGCCGCGACCACTTCCGCGTTCCCCCCCTCGACCGAGGTCTGCATCAAATGCCAGCGTTCACCGAAGCGCTCACGGAAGAAAATCCGGCTGCCGTCGGAAACGATGCCGCCCGTCTCGTCGATGTCTCCAGCATTGGTGATGCGCACCATTCGTTGCACGCTGGGGTGTGGAATCGGATAGATGATGAAGAAGAATAACCAGGAACCAAACAAGATGGCGATCGTTAATAACGTTATGTCCCACCAGCGCCGGGCGCTTTGTTCCTTGCGTCGTTCTTTTTGTAGTTCCGCGGCCCGCTCCGCGGAAAACTCCGGCTGCATCGAAAGGTGAATTTCCACCTCGTCTGTGCCCGTCGATGTAACGGAGGGTTTGACGCTGGTGACATTCACGCGAGCGTGAATCTGATGGACTGGAGCTAGGAAACGGTAGCCTTGGCGGGGCACTGTTTCGATGAAACGCGGGTTTTCAGCATCGTCCTGTAAACAGGAGCGCAATTTCTTTAGCGCGGCGTTCAGGCTACCGTCGAAATTAACATGCGTGCCCTCTTGCCACAAGGCTTGGCGAAGCTCCTCGCGGGTGATGATTTCCCCCGGTCGCTGTAACAGAATTGTTAGGATGCGAAAGGGCTGGTCCTGAAGCTTCAATCGCGTACCTTGGCGGGTGATGATCCCGTGAACGAGGTCCACGTCGAACAAGCCAAAGCGCACGGCAAGTGTAGGTTGAACTTCCGGTTCCAATATTGTCGCCTTATAAAACACTGGGACTATAGCATACGGTCGGGTCATTGAATACAGTAAGTTGCTTATTCCTAGCGGGTTATTGGGTCACAACAGTTTCACGCGAAGGTCTTTTGACACTGGCAGATTTCTCGGGTATTTATCGGCCGTCCGGGACCGCTCCCGAAATCGGGCTGTCCCGGTAGTCCTTTTAAGTCGATAAGGAGGCCTCAGAGAAAATATCTCTAAGCCCATAGTCCCAAGAACCATCGAATCCCCGCGTCCAATATGAACCTTTCAGTCCAGCATCTGGATACGAGGTGTTCATATTGGGCGCGGGCTTCGATCCATTCACCTGCTGTTAAGACCCTCCTTCCTCGCTATCTCCCAACACTATCGCTCCTATTGCTTTGCGGGCGTAGTCCCCACCCCCGCCGGCAGTAGCGAAATCTCGACGTTCGACGGATAACTCTTGGAGCGGTAGATGTGCTGTGTGGCTGTCTGATAATCGCTAGCCTTCGCTTCGAAAATATTAGGTACAAATTTCTGCGGGTTGCGATCATATAGCGGGAACCACGAGCTTTGTACTTGCACCATGATGCGGTGGCCCTTTTTAAACACATGATTCGCAGTGTGCAGGTCGATCGTGAACGGGGTTACGGCTCCGGCTTGTATTGACTGTGGCTTTTCCATTGATTTCTGGAAGCGTCCGCGAAAAATTTCGTCGGAGATCATCAGTTCATAACCTGAAAGCTTCCAATCCTGCGGATATTTTTCAGGATATACGTCGATTAGTTTCACAACCCAGTCACTGTCCGTGCCGGTTGTCGATGTGAAAAGCTTGGCGGTCACGTTACCTGCAACGGTCAGGTCCTCCGTTAATTCCCCGGTTTGCCAAGTCAGGACGTCCGGGCGTTCATCCACAAAGCGCTGATCTTGCACTAGCCAGGTGTACCAGCTTCCCGGATGATCCTCGGGATACGTGCTGTCTACCGGGCGGTGCCGATAAGGGACGGGATGAGCGGGGTCGCTAATATAACTGTCGACGTCGTTGGTGGAGTCCGATTGCGGAGCGTCAAAGGACAACGCGCCATTTTCGCGGAAATAAAGATTTCGTGATTTAGCCTCATTGGGGGGCCAGGCGTCGAAAGAGGTCCAGATGTTAGTGCCAGTCTGGAAAAGTAACGCTTCTTTCAGCGGCAGCGTTCCCTTGTCCTTCAACCAATAGGCGAACCACGGGGCTTCCACCTTCTGCCGGAAGTAAACCGCCGTGTCGCTTCCAAACGGTATCGCGCCCAGCGCATTTCCGGGTCCGTGCCCCCACCCGCCGTGGTTCCAGGGGCCCACCACCAGATAATTAAGATGTTTGGTGTCGGATTTTTCCAGATTTTCGTAGGTGAACATGGGCCCGTAAAAATCCTCCTGATCCCACCACCCGGCGACATTCAAATCCGGCACGGTGGTTTCTTTGAGTCCGTATGCTACGGCATGTTTCTTCCAGAACTCGTCGTAACTATTGTGCGCGACGAAATCGTTCCATGTCGGAATGGCGCCGTGAAAATATTTTTCATTGGCGTTGGATAAGGCCCCCAAGCGCAAATACCAGTCATAGACATCGAAGCGGTCAAAGGCAAAACTGAAATTCTCATTTGAACTCTCAAGCAAGGCCACATATTCGAATCCATAACTCAAACGAAACGCCCCGTTATGAAAGAAATCGTCGCCCAGGAACGTATCGCCCATGCAGGCCTGCTCGGAAACCGCCTTCAGCGCCGGATGCGGATGGATCATCCCCATGGTGACCAGAAAGCCATCGTAAGAAATGCCGTCCATACCAACTCGCCCGTTGTTGCGTGGAACATTTTTCACCAGCCAGTCGATGGTGTCGTAAGCGTCCGTGCTTTCATCCACACCCTTGGCGTCGGCAGGGTCGTGGATCGGGCGATTCATCACAAATTGACCTTCGGAACCGTAGCGCCCGCGAATGTCCTGAAATACGAAAATGTAGCCTTCTGGAATCATGTCCGCGTAACGGCCCAACGAACGGCTGTAGCCTTTGTCTGGTGCGGAAATTCCGTATGGGGTGCGTTCAAAAATGATTGGGAATGACCCGGCACCTTTTGGCGTGTAAATCTCGGTGTGCAGTTTGATTCCGTCGCGCGCCGGAATCATTACTTCTTTTTTGTCGAACACATCCGAGTAACGTGCGGGAGCTGCTTCCTGGGCCCATGCGGTAAATGCTCCAGCAGAGATCAGCAGGCAAGCCAATAAGATTCTGGTGAGGGCTAAAGCTCGCATTCTGACTCCTGGTCACGGGGTTGGAAACGAAGCTAACAAAGCGACAAAGTTTAACACGCGGGCACAACAGGGACGGGCGAGGCAAATCTATTCAGCGAACTGGAATCAAGTTACTGGTTTTGGCAGCGTTGAAATATTATGCCGAGGCAAGATAAACGTAACGCAGGATGAACAAGACGGTAAGGACCCAGACCAGTGTGTTGACTTCCTTAAACTTTCCCGCTGCTGCTTTTACCACCGCATAAGAAAAAACTCCAAAGCTAAGTCCGGTCGCGATGCTGAAGGTAAGAGGCGTCACCAACATGGTGATGAACGCCGGCAGGGCCTCGCTGAACTCCTGCCAGCGAATATGCGCAATGGATTGCGCCATTAAAACGCCCACGAGGATAAGCGCGGGAGCGGTCGCGTACGCTGGAATAGCCGTGGCCAGCGGCGCAAAGAACATGGCGACCAGAAATAATCCGGCGACGGCCACATTGCTAAGACCGGTGCGGGCGCCAGCCGCTACGCCCGCAGCGCTTTCGATATAGCTTGTTACCGTAGATGTTCCCGTCAGCGAGCCGAAAATTGTTCCGATGGAATCCGCCAGCAACACCCGCCCGACGCGAGGAATTTTTCCGTCCTTGACGAAACCTCCCTGCTCGCATACGCCGACAAGAGTGCCTACGTTATCGAACAGATCGACGAACAAGAACGCCAACAGAATCTCCAGAAAACCGAGATGGATGGCGGCGCGAAAATCCAACTGCAAAAACGTCGAAGATGGATGTGGCATTGAGAAGATTGCCGAAGGCCAACTGGAAATACCACGAAGCATGCCGAGTAGCGCTGTGCCCACGATACCGATCAAAATGGTGGCGTTGATTTTCCTGGCCATCAAAATAAGGGTCAACGCCAGTCCGAAACATGCCGTTTGCACTTCCTTATCGGCAAAACTCCCCAGCCCTACAAATGTTGCGGGGTCAGAAACGATCAGTTTCGCGTTACGCATTCCCACAAAGGCGATAAACATCCCGATTCCAGCTGCTGTCGAATGCTTCAGACAATCGGGCATGCCATTGACGATCTGCTCGCGAACGCGCGTGACCGTAAGCAGCAGGAAGAGTACGCCCGAGAAAAATACCACCGCGAGTGCCGTGCGCCACGGAACATGCATGGAGAGACAAACCGAATAGGTGAAGTAGGCATTCAGCGACATGCCTGGAGCCAGCGCGATTGGATAGTTGGCGTATAGCCCCATAACCAGCGTCGCCACCGCGGTCGACAAGCACGTTGCGAACATCACGCCATCGGCGGGCATGCCCGCTTGCGCCAAAATCTGAGGATTCACCACGACGATGTACGCCATGGTTGTAAAAGTGGTGATGCCGCCGAGGAGTTCTTGTTTTACCGAGGTGTGGTTCTCAGTGAGATGGAAATAACGATCGATCAATCATTCCCCGCTTTAACTGTAAGGAAGCTGTCGACGACGATCACGCAGTAGCCGCCGATTTTGATGACCAGCAGTCAATTTTTCAACCGAATCTCAGTATGCAATTTTGTCCGGTTTCTCCGCCCAGGCTCGGAACGCCGCTAACGCTTCTTCGCGCATTATCTGTCGCGTTGGAATTTTGCGTTGGGCGTAGGGCAGCTTTAATTCGCTGTAAATAAAAGAATCATCGAAACCGATTCCAGCGGCATCTTCAGCCGAGTTCGCGAAGTAGATGCGCGAAATGTGCGCCCAATAAATAGCCCCCAGACACATAGGGCACGGTTCGCAGGAGGTGTATAGCTCGCAATCTGACAGCTCAAACACACCGAGCTTTGTGCATGCCTGGCGAATCGCCAACACTTCCGCATGAGCCGTCGGATCATTGGTGGAGGTGACCCGATTTACTTTCTCGGCAATAATTTTGCCGTCTTTCACGATGACAGCGCCGAACGGCCCGCCGTTGTTGGAGTGAACGTTCTCAATGGAAAGCTGAATAGCCCGAGCCATGAATGAATTGTTCATATTAATTTGCCGCCGGGTCTCCCTGATTCCAGTAAGTCAAAATCCTGGGCATGCTCAAAGCTCCTGAAAAATTTCCCGGCGGCTGTTTAGCGCAGCAAGTATAAGCCCGGAGCGCAGATTGTTCGGTTCGAATTATGACTTGCGGGGATTTGAAAAACTGCAGATGCCATCGGGCCAGTTACCTTAAACTGAAGGAGGTTGCGGAGAGCTTCGCTGCTTACATGGATTTGCAAGCCTTTCTTTCTCGGCGCGTCGTCACCTCTGAAGGCATTCGTCCGGCTGGGGTCCTGGTGGATGGGGAAGTGATTCGCAATGTCGTAACGCTCGATCAGATCCCCTCAGAAGCTAAAATAGTCGATTTCGGTGAAGCAGCGATTCTGCCCGGTCTCATCGATGCTCACGTTCACATCAATGATCCCGGCCGCACCGAATGGGAAGGATTCGAAACCGCCACGCGCGCGGCGGTCGCGGGCGGATTTACCAGTGTAGTGGACATGCCATTGAATTGCGTGCCAGCAACTACTGGCGTTGCCGCCCTGGAAGCCAAGCGGGCTGCGGCGAAAGGTCGCTGCTGGGTGGACTGGGCTGCCTGGGGAGGAGTGGTAGCCGGCAATCAGCAGAACATCACCGAACTTGCAGGCGCGGGAGTCCGAGGCTTCAAATGTTTTCTGGTTCATCCGGGCATCGACGAATTTACGATGGTCACTGAACAGCGTTTGCGTGAGGCCTTGCCCCACATTGTTAAGACCGGCTTGCCTCTGCTGGTGCATGCTGAGCTCCCCGATTGTATCGACGCCGCCACCAAGAAATTGGAAGAAGCTGATTGGACTCAATATCCAACGTATCTCCAATCGCGCCCCGCGGAGTCAGAACTCTCTGCGATAGAACTTCTCATCTCGCTATGCCGCGAATACGGATTTCATTTGCATATCGTGCATCTCTCAGCCAGTCAAGCTCTCCCTGCGTTGCGGGCGGCGCGGCTTGAGGGACTTCCTGTTTCGGTAGAGACTTGTCCGCACTATTTGCATTTTCAGGCTGAAGCAATTTCGCGAGGCGCGACGCAATTCAAATGCGCACCGCCAATTCGTAGCGATAAAAATCGCGAACAGTTGTGGAGTGCCCTAAAAGATGGAACGATCGATCTGCTAGCCAGTGATCACTCGCCCTGTCCGCCCGGAATGAAACGCTTTGCTGAAGGGAATTTCCGGACGGCATGGGGCGGCATTCCCAGTTTGTCTGTGGCGCTGCCAGTGATGTATACCGAAGCTCGCGCGCGAGGATTTTCTCTTATGGACATCGTGCGCTGGATGGCGGAAGCACCCGCAAAACTGGTTGGCTGCCACCTTCAAAAGGGCAAAATCGCCGCCGGCTACGACGCTGACCTGGTGGTTTTTGATGAGGACAGCGAATTTCTGGTGACACCGGAGCGACTTCATCACCGGCATCCGTTTTCGCCATACTTGGGTGAAAGATTAAAAGGCGAGGTGAAGGCCACGTATGTTCGCGGTAGGCTGGTTTTTGCGGATAATGCATTCCGCGGAAAACCAGAGGGGCGCGAACTCCCAGTTTAAGATCGCAGATTTATGAGCATGAGTAACAATCGCATCGTCGGCAAATCGGTTCCGCGACTCGAGGGACGCGACAAAGTCACTGGCGCGTCTCGCTACGTCGACGATATGGAATTGCCGGGCATGCTTTACGGCGCGACCGTTCGCAGCCGAATCCCGCGAGGCAAAATCAAAACGATCAACTTTCTCCCCACCGTGAATTGGGATGAATTTGCCGTCGTCACCGCGAAGGATATTCCCGGAAAAAACTGCATCGCGTTAATCGGCGAAGATCAGCCCTGCCTTGCGCACGAATTAATCAATCATCCCGAGGAACCTATCCTTCTGCTCGCGCACCGGGATAAAAATCTTCTGGCAAAAGCGGTTGAAGCCGTTTCCGTCGAATATGATCCGCTTCCGCCCGTTTTCTCTATCGAGGACAGCGAGAAGCTTTCTGAAATTATCTGGGGCACGGATAACATTTTCAAAAGCTACCTCATTGAGAAAGGCGACCTAGAAAACCCCTTCAAGAAGGCGGACCGTATTGTTGAAGCGGAATACAGCACCGGCGCGCAAGAGCAGCTGTATATCGAAAACAATGGAATGATCGCAAGTTTCGATCCTCAACAGGGCATCACGGTGTGGGGCTCGCTGCAATGCCCCTACTATGTGCACAAGGCGCTCATGGAATTGTGCGGCTTGCCGGAAGATCGGGTGCGCGTGGTGCAAATGGAAACGGGCGGCGCTTTTGGTGGCAAGGAGGAGTACCCGTCGATGCTCGCGGCGCACGCGACGCTGCTGGCCATGAAGTCCGGCAAGCCGGTGAAAATCGTGTATGACCGAATGGAAGACATGGCCGCGACTACCAAGCGGCATCCTTCGCGCGCGCGTCACCGAACGGCCGTGAGCAAAGACGGCAAAATTCTTGGCGGTGAAATTGAATTCACGATTGACGGCGGCGCATACAAAACTCTGAGTCCTGTGGTGCTTTCGCGCGGCGCATTGCACGCGGGTGGACCGTATTACTGGCCCAGCGTTCGCATTCGCGCCAAGGCGGTGGCTACCAATGCGCCGCCCCACGGTGCGTTTCGTGGATTTGGTGCGCCGCAGTCGCTCTTTGCGATGGAGCGCCACATGGATTTCATCGCGCAGACCTTGGGGATTTCTCCGATCGAAGTTCGAAAACGGAACTTTCTTAGACCCGGACAAACGACCACCACAGAACAAGTCGTAAATGAACAGATCGATTTGGGTAAACTTCTCGATCGCGCGCTGGAATTGGCCGATTACCGAGCAAAGAAAGAGAAGTTCACGCAGGCAAATGTAAGCGCGGATAAAAAGAAAGGAATCGGCATAGCGGCTTTTTTGCATGGCGCCGGTTTTACCGGTTCCGGCGAGCGTTATCTGAATTCCCTCGTTGGCGTCGAGACGTGCCCGGACGGCACCGTACGCATATTGGTGTCGAGCACCGAATTTGGACAGGGCACAAAAACGGTGCTCTGCCAGATCGCTGCGGAGGCACTGGGCGTGCGCTACGAGGATGTGAGCATCGCGCAGCCCGACACGGAAAAAGTTCCGAATAGTGGACCCACCGTGGCTTCGCGTACCGTAATGGTCGTGGGAAAACTGGTGCATTCAGCCGCATTCGCAATCTTGCAGACGTTAAGATCCAGCGGTTTGTTGGGAGAAGTTTATTCACCCGAAGAATTTCGGGCCTCCTGCCGACAGCATGTAGCGCAACACGGAGTATTCCGTTCTCTCTCTCGTTATCGGCAGGCTGACGATATTTCCTGGAACGAGGAAAATTATCGTGGAGCCGCTTACGCCGCGTTTGCGTGGGCGGTCTACATCGCCGAAGTTACCGTGGATCTCAGCTCCTATAGCGTAATAGTGGACGATTTTGTTTGTCTGCAGGAAGTCGGCCGGGTTCTTCATCCAGTTCTCGCAGCAGGGCAAATAATCGGCGGTGTGGCGCAGGGGATCGGCTTCGCGCTCTACGAAAAAGTTGTTTGGGAGAACGGGCGCATGAAGAATGGCCAGATGACCAACTACATCATGCCCACCTCAGCGGACATTCCTCCGATCAGAGTTTTTTTCGAGGAACTGGGCAACGTTCACGGGGCCTTCGGCGCAAAAGGAATCGGAGAGTTGCCAATGGATGGACCGGCGCCTGCAATCGTCAACGCCATCAGCGACGCGCTGGGCATTTCTTTCAATTCTGTTCCGCTGCTGCCGGAAGATATTTTCGAGGCTCTGTCGTCAAATGTTTCGCATGACACGATGCCTGCGTTGGCGGACAGCAAGCAATGAACGACCAGCAGACGGCCACCAAGTCCGACGTCACTCTGGTTGTGAATGGAAAAACCATCGCCGTGCGCGCTTTTCCCATGGAACGATTGCTGGACGTGTTGCGAACGCAAATCGGATTGACGGGCACCAAGGAGGGTTGCGGCGAAGGTGAGTGCGGTTCTTGCTCGGTTTTGGTGGATGGAGCTTTGGTGAATAGCTGCTTGATACCAGTGCTGCAAGTCTCGGGCACACATATCACCACGATTGAGGGCCTAGCTACGGATAAACGATTACACGCGCTGCAACAAGCTTTTCTCGATTTCGGAGGCGCACAGTGCGGCATCTGCACTCCAGGAATGATACTTGCCGGCGTTCACTTGTTGAGCAAAAACCCACAGCCGACCGGCACTGATATTCGCGAGGGATTGTCTGGCAATCTTTGTCGCTGTACCGGCTACATGCAAATTTTTGAAGCTGTCGCAGATGCCGCGCTTCGGTGTAGGCAATGAGGTCCCATCCTGCCGACTACGAACTCGTCGCTCCCGACAATTTGCCGTCGGTCCTTTCGCTGCTCGCTCAAGAGCCCGGCACGTGGCTACCCATCGCGGGTGGCACCGATTTGATGGTGCAGTATGCCGCAGGGCACCTTGCCGCGCGCAAGTTGGTCAGCATTTGGAATCTGCCGGAACTTCGTCGCATTGAAATTCTTCCCCACGAAATTCGCGTTGGAGCCGGATGTACTTACACAGACCTGATACACAATGCAGACGTGAATCGCGAATTTACGCTGTTAACGAGCGCAGCCCGTTGGACCGGTGGAGTGGCGAATCAGAATCGCGGAACGCTCGGTGGCAATATCGTCAACGCTTCACCTGCTGCGGATTCTCTCCCTGCACTATTGGTGTATGGAGCGGAATTAATTCTGGTTTCCGTTCGGGGCGAGCGACGGATAGTTTACGAAAACTTTCACACCGGTTACCGGAAAACGCAGTGCGCCGCGGATGAAGTGATCCGGTGCATATGCCTTCCGAGACAATTTAAGAATTATTGCGCGTATACGCGTAAGATTGGCGCGCGTAACGCACAGGCCATATCGAAACTGTGCCTGGCGGCGCTGGGCCGAATGGCTGGAGGAGCGATCCAAGATATCCGCATGGCCGTGGGAAGCGTCGCACCGGTTCCGTTTCGTTTGACAGAAACGGAAAAAGTTCTGCGCGACAAGAAAATTGATCCAGCGCTTATCCTGTTGGCAAAGAAAATAGCGGCTGACGAAATTCAGCCCATCGACGATATTCGGTCCTCCGCCAGATACAGGCGCGCCGTCACAGCCAATCTTGTAGCTGAATTTCTGAATAGCTTTAACAACGCCGATAATAAAAATTCGAGTGTGTTGGCACGTTGGAATTCTCTTCCACCAGGAGAAGCGGCGCTTGAAATTCTACCGTGCTGCGGTTCAAACTCCTGGGCACGACAGCTCGCTGCTCTCAGGCCGATCGAAGATGAAGCCGGCCTGCTGGCGGCATCCGACAAAATATGGCGAAGTCTCACGGAAGCAGATTGGATGGAGGCATTTGCACATCACCCTCGCATCGGACAATCCGTCGCACCCCCGACCGCTTCCGCGCGATCGGCGCAATGGTCCACCCAGGAGCAACAACATGTCGGTGCGGCTGGGACTGACGTGATTGCTGCGCTCGCGGAAGGCAATCGAGCTTACGAACAGCGCTTCAACCGCATTTTTATTGTGTGTGCCGCGGGCAAGTCGGCTGACACGATCCTGAATATTCTGCAGCGACGGCTGGGCAACGATGAACAGGCCGAGTTGCAGGAATCGGCAGAGCAACAGCGACAGATCACCAACCTGCGCTTGAAGAAATGGATCTCTGAATGAGTCGCATCTCCACGCACGTTCTCGATGTTTCACTGGGTAAACCCGCGAAGGATGTTTCTGTGCGCCTGGAGCGGCGCGAACACTCCGGCGATTGGCTCGTTCTATTTTCTTCGCGCACCGGGGCTGACGGCAGGTGCGGGCAATTACTTCCGGCACATGAGACTCTGGTCGCCGGTGTTTATCGCTTGAACTTCGACGCCGCCAGTTATTTTCAAGCTCAGGAAATCGCAACTCTCTATCCGCTAATAGAGGTCGCATTTCAAGTGCTCGAAGGCGAATCAGAGTTTCATATTCCGCTGCTCTTAAGTCCGAATGGATACACTACCTACCGGGGGAGTTGATGGCGTGATCGCTTTAGCCGAGAACAGATATGGCAAATCCCGCGTCCGCCTGGTGCAGGTAAAGCGCCGCGGCGACCGTAATGATTTTCGCGAATGGACCGTTGAGATTCTCTTCACTGGAGATTTTGAATCCTGCTTCGTTGACGGCGACAACCGCAACATTCTTCCCACTGACACCATGAAAAATACGGTGTACTCGCTGGCGCGCGAATCTTCGCAGACCTGCTTGGAAGAATTCGGTCAGGAATTAGCGGACTTTTTCCTGGATCATAATCCACAACTTTCCGCCACGCAGGTCTCCGTCTCTGAAAAAACCTGGGAACACGTACTGGTCGAAGGAAAACCTCATCCGACAACATTTGTGCAGTCGAGCAGCGAACTTCGAACTTCAGAAACATCGCGAGCGCGTGATGGCGCTTCATCAATTTGGTCCGGGCTCGAAAACCTGGTCATTATGAAAACCGCCGGCTCGGAATTCGCTGGCTTCCTGAAAGATTCGCTGACCACTTTGCCGGAGTCGGCCGATCGTTTATTGGGTACCGCCCTTCGCGCTCGATGGAAATATTCCACGATGGATGTTTCCTTTCGTACCTTGCGGAAGAGTATCCGGCAAATTTTGCTGAGCGTATTTGCAGAGCATTCCAGCAAATCTGTGCAGCACACCCTGTACGCGATGGGAGAAGCGGTTCTCCAGCAAATTCCTGAGGTGGACGAGATTGAATTGAACATGCCGAACCGCCACTGCCTGCTTGTAGATCTGTCGCGCTTTGGACAGGACAATCCCAATGAGATATTCGTTCCCGTTGACGAACCGCATGGCTATATCGAGGCACGTATTCGCCGTCAGGATTGAGAATTAATGGAGCACTCTGCCGCCATCGCGGATCGGACGGAAAAAGTAATCGCTCGATGCAAACGATTGGCGTCGATCACTGAAACACCGGGCAGCACCTGCCGTACATTTCTCTCTATTGCCATGCGCGAGTGCTACCGTGTAGTGGGCGACTGGATGGAAGCGGCGGGAGCCGAGGTAACCATCGATGCAGCCGGAAATTTGCGCGGATTTTATCCGGGCGCGCAAACTGCGGCGCCGCGATTGCTCCTGGGTTCGCATTTGGATACTGTGCCGGATGCGGGCGCCTATGATGGAGTTCTCGGAGTAGTTTTGGCGGTTTCGTTGGTCGAAACAATGGAGGACCGCAAACTTCCCTTCGCCATTGAGGTGATCGGGTTTTCAGAAGAAGAAGGAATTCGTTTTGGCGCGCCGTTCATCGGCAGCCGCGCGTTAACCGGCAAGCTCGATAACGAGTTGCTCAATCGCACGGATACAAAGGGCGTCAGCGTTCGAACCGCTATTCAGAATTTTGGGTTGAAGCCCGAGGAAATTTCGAAAGCGGTAATGAAAAGCGATAGCCTGGCGTACCTGGAATTTCACATCGAACAAGGGCCCGTTCTTGAATCGTTGGGAATCCCGCTGGGCATTGTGGAAGGCATCGCCGGGCAGACACGTGGTGAATTTACTTTCCTCGGCCGTGCCAATCATGCCGGCACAACACCTATGAAGCTGCGCCACGATGCGATGTCAGCGGCGGCAGAATGGATCCTGGAAGTGGAGCGGGTGGCTAAAAGAGAAAAAGGACTGGTCGCCACGGTTGGTCGCATCGCGGCTGCGCCTAATGCCGCAAATGTCATTGCCGGTCAGGCGCGCGTAAGCTTGGACGTTCGCCACAAATCCAACGACGTGCGTACCCGCGCAGCGGATTTTCTTGCTTTACAGGCTGAGGAAATCGCTCATCGTCGTGGCTTAACAGTGGAGCGGAAAATATTTCTGAACCAGCCAGCCGTTTCCATGGATCCATTTTTGATGGATCAAATCGAACAAGCTGCGGGAAAGACGGCCGGCAAAACGCATCGCATGGTTAGCGGCGCGGGTCACGACGCCATGATTCTGGCCGACAAAATTCCCACCGCGATGATCTTTTTGCGGACTCCCGGCGGCGTAAGTCATCATCCGTCAGAATCGGTGAGCGTTGAAGATGTGGCCACAGCTCTCGAATGCGGAATGCACTTGTTAACACAACTGGCCAGTTCTGCCGAATTTCAAAAAAGGATGGTCCGTGCATAATCTCGGTCAAACCCGCAGCTGCAAGCGACACAATTTTTTTCTTCTGACGCCCGATACATTCGTGCGCACGGTACTGCCCGGTATGAGGGCGTGCTGCGCAATCGTTCACGTTGGCGCGGCGGCGGAAGCAAAATTCGCGCAGTACTCCGCCGAATTCGAATCCGGCGGCGAACTGGGCGGCACGGATTCGCAGCGGTTTATTTATGTGCTGGAGGGAAGTCTCCGACTTGAAGTCGACGGTCGAAAAAGTGAATTGGGTGCGAATGCTTACGCGTATATCCCCGAAGGATCACCGCACCGGGTGATCGCTGCGCGCTCTAGTCGATCCGCGGTCATTGAAAAACCGTACCAACCATTGTCTGCGGTTTCGGCGCCAAAGTTGTTGATTTCCACCGAAGGCCAGATTTCTTCGCATGCTCTGGGCGACGATCCCGGGTTGCAGGTAAAGTGTTTACTGCCGGACGAGATGGCCTTCGATTTCGCCGTCAATACAATGGTTTATCAACCGGGAGCTGCTCTCAGCATGGTGGAAATGCATGTCATGGAACACGGACTGCTGATGCTGGAAGGCGGGGGAATTTACCGGCTGGATGATTCATGGCATTCCGTAACCGCGGGTGATTTCATCTGGATGGCTCCCTGGTGCCCGCAGTGGTTCGGTGCTATCGGAAAGACGCCGGCAAAATATTTGATCTACAAAGATTGGAACCGCCATCCGCTCGCCGGCGGGCCACATGAATCTCGAGGTTGATAAGCGGCGATTGACGTCGGAGATCGAGGAACTGGCCTTGATTTCCGATGCAGAAGCGCCTGCGGTAACCAGAATTGTTTTCACCCCAACAGATTTAAGAGCGCGAGCCTGGTTCCTGGAGCGCTGTAAAGAAGCGGGCCTCGCGATTCGTCAGGACGCGATCGGAAATATTTTCGCGCGATGGAACGGACAGAACTCCGATGCAGCGGCGGTCGGCACCGGATCGCACATCGATGCAATTCCAAATGCTGGAAAGTATGACGGCGTGGTTGGCGTGCTCGGAGGACTCGAGGCCATCCGCGCCCTGCAGGAAAGCGGGTTCAATCCAAAACGCTCGATTGAGCTGATTCTTTTTACGTCCGAAGAACCGACGCGCTTTGGCATCGGCTGTCTCGGTAGCCGTTTGGTTTCGGGCAGTTTGTCGGCCGATGCAACAAAAAAGCTGACGGACAAAGACGGTACGTCCATTGAGCAAGTCCGGCGCACCGCTGGATTCCACGGAGAACTCGAAACCGTAAAGTTATCTCCTGGACATTACACGGCGTTTGTTGAATTGCACATCGAACAAGGACCGTTGCTGGAACAGAAAAATATCCCACTCGGGATCGTCAGCAAAATTGCCGCGCCATCCAGCTTTCGAATTCTTATTGAAGGTGCGGGCGGGCACGCCGGTGGAGTGCTGATGCCCGACCGCCACGACGCGCTTTGCGCGGCCGCGGAATTAATTCTTGCGATTGAACACCAGGCCAAAACGAGCGGATCCACGGACACAGTGGCGACCGTAGGAATTTGCGAAGTGTTTCCCGGCGCGGTCAACAGCATTCCCAGCCGCATGCATCTCAGCCTCGATATTCGTGATACGGATTTGCAGCGACGCGATTCCCAAATCGCCGCTGTGGAAGCGTCGAGTCAGGCCATCGCGACGAAACGCGGCGTCACCATTCAACAGGAATTGGTGAACGCGGACGCGCCCGGAGATTGCTCGGCTAGTATTGTCGAAACGCTTTCTGAGTCGTGCAAAAAACACCGGCTGAGTTTTTTGCCTATGGTTAGCCGGGCTTATCACGATTCGCTGTTTATGTCGCGCATTGCCCCTGTGGGAATGTTATTCATTCCTTGCCGCAACGGTTATAGTCACCGGCCCGACGAATATGCTTCTCCTGACGACATAGCGCGGGGCACCCTGGTTCTCGCGGAGACGCTACGGAGTCTGGCAAGCTAATCAAAACTGAGACGTTTCTGTTCGACAAAAACAGCCGTAAGTGTGAAGGCAGTCGTAGCGCAAAACTCAAGCTCCCCGCGACGCGCGGATCTTCGCGTAACCCGGTTTCAACACCGTATAAATGAACTTGCAGCGCTGATCATACGGCAGGAAAGCGCTCTTCATAGCGTTAATCGTAATAATTTCAAAATCATTTAAGGTCAGTCCGAAGGTTGTGGCGGCAGCGTCGAATTCCTTGGTCATGGTGGTGTCGCTCATCAACCGGTTATCGGTGTTCAAGGTCACGCGAAATTTTTCCTGGTAGAGAATCTTGAAGGGATGTTCCGCCAGCGTGCGGGCTGCCCCGGTGTGCACATTGCTGATGAGACAGATTTCCAATGGAACGCGTTTGTCCAAAACATACTGCGCGAGATCGCCCAGCTTCACGGCTTTTCCGTCGGCCACCGCGATATCGTCGATGAGCCTGGTTCCGTGTCCAATGCGGTGCGCGCCGCAATATTGAATAGCCTGCCAGATGGATTCCTTTCCAAATCCTTCGCCGGCATGAATAGTGATGTTGAAATTCTGTCGCTGAATATAGTGAAAAGCGTCCACGTGCTTCTTGGGAGGATGTCCACCCTCCTCGCCTGCCAGATCGAATCCAACCACCCCCCGCTCGCGAAAGTCGACTGCCAGTTCCGCCATCTCGAGTGAGACGTCCATATTGCGCATGGCGCAGATGATCAATCCGGACGCAATCCCAAAATCTTTTCGGCCGCGCTCCAACCCTCTGAGCACCGCGGATACAATTTGCTGGTGGCTCAATCCTTTGCGGGTATGAAATACAGGCGCAAAGCGCGTCTCGAAATAAACAACGCCATCCTCGCTTAAGTCTTCCGCCTGCTCATAAGCAACGCGTTCGAGCGCTTCTTCCGTCTGCATTACTGCGATAGTGTGCGCGAAACCTTCCAGATATTTGGGCAAGCTGCCCTGATTCGCGCCTTGAAAAAACCATTGCGCCAACTCTTTGGCATTCCCGTTCGGCAGCTCCAGGTAATTCATGTCGCGCGCAAGTTCGATAATTGTTCTGGGGCGCAGCACGCCATCGAGATGCTCATGCAGCAAAACTTTGGGAAGACTTTTCAGAACCTCTCTATCCAACTTCATGCAAAGCTCCGATTCCCCGCTGAATGATCAGGTTTCATCAAAATAGCACATCATTGAATTAAACATTTTTGCTGGTCCTTCCATGAATGCCGCGATAGTCCCCTGGCGTCCAAATCCCAAGCGCCGTATCGTAGCCGCCTCCATTACGAACTGGGGTTCGCAAAATTCGAGGCGAATGGCTCAAGCGGTCCAGGTAGCTCCGAAAAGTTTCACGTATAGAGTGCGCGGCAAATTCAAGTGTCGCTCGCTGTGAAATTCTGATCTTGCGCGCATAAAAGAACAGCGGCTTCTCTAGATTCCAATTTGAGGTCGCCATTCTTGCTTCAGATTGTTTCGTTGATTTACAGAAGAGCGGTTTTCATTCTTGCCCAATATCTTCGTTCCAAATAGCGGGATACTTTGAAATATATTTCTGCAGCATGGAGAAGCATTCCTCGGATTCCAGATCGACCACGTGAACACCAAGCGACCGCAGCCAATCTATGCCGCCCTGAAAAGTTTTGCTTTCCCCCACTACTACAGTTCCGAATCCAAATTGTCGAACTAGTCCGCTGCAATACCAGCACGGCGCCAGCGTGGTCACCATAATCAGCTTGCGATAGCTGGCTTGCCGCCCTGCATTGCGAAACGCGTCCGTTTCGCCGTGCATGGAGGGATCGTTCTGCTGCACGCGCCGGTTGCGTCCCTTGCCAATCATGCGGCCATCCACATCGAAAATCGCAGCGCCAATTGGTATTCCACCTTCCTGCAACCCTTGCCGCGCCTCAATCAGTGCGACATCGAGCATCGCCGCATAGTCGAGCTGTGCATTCATGCCTTCTCCGCGGATTACTAAATCCAACTCAGAAAGCTCAACAAAAACTGAAGTCCCTGCGAGTCTTGCGTTAACTCTATTTTTTATTGAGCGCCTGTTAGCTTCGCAGAATCCAATCCACTGTTTTGGATGCCAGCCGGTCGAGCGCTACCACCGACATCTCGAGATGTTCTTCGCGTGTATCCTCGATTTTATTGTGGCTGATCCCGCCAAGCGATTGCACAAACATCATCACTGCCGGAATGCCCGCCCGAGAAACCTCCGCAGCGTCGTGCAGCGGGCCGGAAGGCATCCGATGGGACGTGCCCGACACTTCGCGAACGGCTTGCTCGCAAAGATCCAGAAGCGCAGGGTGAAACGGAACCGGCTCGATGCCCCAGATGCGCGACCATTCCACCGTGCATTTTTCTTCTTCGGCGAAACGCCGGCTGGCATCCTGCGCTTCTTTAAACATCTGCGCCAGGATGCGCGCGTCAAGATCGCGTTGATCCAGCGTAGCTTCGCAGCGACCCACCACGGCCGTCACTATGCCGGGAAATGTTTTCAGGCTCCCCACGGTGCAGACCGCGTCCGGATGCTTTCGCGCGATATTGCGAATTTCCAGCGCAAGTTTTGCAGCCGCCGCGAGCGCGTCGTGGCGTGCGTTCATCGGCGTCGAGCCGGAGTGGGCTTCTTGTCCGTGAAAAGTTATGCCGTGGCGTTCCACTCCTTTGGTCCCTAAAACAACAGCCAGCGGAAGATTAAGTTTCTCCAACACCGGCCCTTGTTCTATGTGCAGCTCCAAATACGCAGTAGCATTCTCTCGTTCGTTTTCGGCTTCGGCGAATCGATCCATTTCAACGCCGCAACGTCGCAGCGCCTCTTCCATTTTTATTTCCTCGCGGTCGGTGCGAACGCGATCAGCGGAAATGGAGTGCGTGCCCGCGAACGCCGACGATCCCAACAGGCTGCGTCCGAAACGCGCCCCTTCTTCATCGGCCCAGTCCACCAGCCGTATGGTGACCGGCGGCCGGCCGTGGAATTCTGAAGCGGAACGGCGAAGCACTTCGAGCGCGGCAAGAACATTCAGGGCGCCGTCCAGCCACCCGCCATTGGGCACGGAATCGAGGTGCCCACCGAGAATCAGCGATTTCTTCGACTCGCCCGCTAGCGTCGCCCAATTATTTCCCGCTGCGTCGTAATGATGCTCAACCGGAAGCTCAGCAAGTTTTTTCGCGAACCACTCGCGGGCGCGCAACCACGTATCGGTCCACGCCACCCGTTGCGCTCCGTTTTCGTCGCCGGTCAACGAACGAAGTTCTTTCAGTTCGGCAACGGTACGTTTGGGTTCAAGAGCCATACTGTGCTCGCTCAGAAATATGCGGGCTCGCGTTTCAACAAACGCCCCCGACCGCGTTCGCCCACAAATTTTCCGTCACGCACCTGCACCTTGCCGCGCACGGTAACCACTGAAGGCCGCCCTTCGATCGCCATGCCTTCGAACCCGTTGTAGTTGTTATTGACATGTTGCGTCTTGACGCTGATGATTCCTCGATAGCCCGGGTCGAAGACCACGAGATCGGCGTCGCTTCCAACTTCGATCGTACCTTTACGCGGAAACAACCCGAAAAGTTTCGCCGCTCGAGTGCTGGCAACAGTTACGAAGCGATCCAGATCGATCCGCCCTTTCTGCACTCCAAAAGAATAAAGAAGATTGACGCGATCTTCGATACCCGGGATGCCGTTGGGAATATTTGTGAAGGCATCCGTACCCAGAAGTTTCTGTTCGACGTCGAACGGACAATGGTCGGTGCCCACCGTATCCACGAGGCCACGCGCTAGCGCATTCCAAAGTACATCCTGATTGTGTTTCGCGCGCAATGGCGGCGACATCACGTGTTTCATGCCCTCGACGCCGGGCCGTTCCGCGAATGATTTATCGAGCAGCAAATGCGGAAGCACCGCTTCGACGCTCAGGCGCACGCCGCGTTCTTTGGCAGCCAGAGCAACATTGAGAGCTCTTTCGCAGGAAAGGTGCACAACGTAGCCGGTGGCCCCGGTGTTTTCAAGAAAAGCTGCAAACCGCCCGGTGCCTTCCGCTTCTACGGACTCCGATCGGCTGGGCTCGTGCCACTCCGGCCCGGTCTTGCCTTCGCCAATCAATTGCGCCTGCAGCCGCGCGACCAGCTCAGCATTTTCGCAGTGCGCGGTAACGATCACGCCAAGCTTCTTCGCCAGCGTCAGTGTCTGATACATCTCGCCGTCATCCACGCCGAAGAAGTTTTTGTACGCGAGAAAAATTTTGAACGAGGAAGTGCCGTCAGCCACAATTTCGCGAAGCTGCGATTCCGTTTCTTCGCCGAATTTCGTGACCGACATGTGAAACGCGTAATCGCAGGCACTCTTGCCGTTGGCCTTGGATTTCCACAGTTGATAGCCGGCCAAGGCGTCGTCGGTGCGGTTCGGGCAACACATTTCGATATAGGTAGTCGTGCCGCCGATCAGTGCCGCAATGCTAGCCGTTTCATGCGTATCCTTAGCAAAAGTAGCCATGAAAGGGAGATAGATATGAACGTGCGGATCGATGAAGCCGGGAAAAACAAATTTGCCGGTGGCGTCGATGATTTCCGTGCCGGGCGGCACTTCAAGATTCTTGCCGATCCGCGTGACCGTTTCGTTTTCGGCGTAAACATCGTCTTTTACACGGGAGCCGACAGTAACAATCTCCCCATTTCGGATCAGCAGGCCCATCGCTTACTCCTTCCGCAATTTTAGTGGATGCGGATGCCCATCTTCTGGCGATAGCGCTCCATCTGATCCCAATCTTCCGCGACTTCCGGTTGCTTCGCGGTCAGTTCATCCCAGGTGACGGAGGGTTGTTCGGGCGCCACTTCCACCATCTGGATGCAATTTTCCACTGGGCAAATATTGAAGCACAGGCGGCAGCCCACGCAATCAGGTTCGCGAACAACCACGCTGGGCCGCGTCGAGACCGCGTCGATTCTGCCGTTAGACGACGGATCATAAGCGGCTGGCGCAATCACGCGTCCCTGTTTATCAATCAGGTCGATGCACTGATGCGCTGCGTCATTACACGCCACGTAGCACAAGTCGCAGCGAATACACTTCTGCTGATCGATGCGCGCCACCGCTTTGAAAGAAAGATCAAAATCCTTAAAGTCCGAGACCTGCGTCAGACTCTGGCCGATCACGTCCGGAATCGTCGCAAACTCCTTGGCATCCATCCAATTGGACAATCCGTCGCACAAATCTTCGATGATGCGAAAGCCGTAGTGCATCACCGCAGTACAAACCTGCAAGCTGCTTGCGCCGAGAAGTAAGAATTCAGCGGCATCCCTCCATGTAGAAATCCCGCCCATCCCAGAAATCGGCAGGCCGGATCCATGCACCACGGAATCGCGACCCAGCGCCGCAAGCATATTCAGCGCGATCGGTTTAACTGCCGGCCCCGCATAACCGCCGTGGCCTCCTCGACCAGCGATACTGGGCGTGATGTCCAACGTCTCCAAATCCACGCCCATGATCGAGTTGATGGTGTTGATCAAAGAAATGGCGTTGGCCTTGGCAGCGACCGCGGCGCGCGCGGGCATGACAATGTCAGAAATGTTTGGAGTCAGCTTTACGATCACCGGAATTTTCGCGACGTCCATCACCCAGCCAGTAATCTCTTCGCAATATTCCGGTACTTGACCAACAGCACTGCCCATCCCGCGCTCGCTCATCCCGTGAGGGCAGCCATAGTTCAACTCGATGCCGTCAGCCCCGGTATCCTGAATGCGGCGAATAACGTCATGCCAGGCCGTGGGCTTGGATTCCACCATCGCCGACACGATCACCGCGCGATCCGGCCATGCGCGTTTTACCTCTGCAATCTCCCGAAGATTCACTTCCATCGGTCGATCGGAAATAAGTTCTACGTTATTAATGGCCAGCATTTTTTCAGTGCCGTAGCGCCAGCTTCCGTAGCGGTTGGACACGTTCAACACTGGTGCGCCAATGGTTTTCCACACCGCGCCACCCCAGCCCGCTTCGAACGCGCGGTGAATCTGCGCTCCGGAATTGGTCGGAGGCGCGGACGCCAGCCAGAACGGATTCGGCGAACGAATCCCAGCAAAGTTGGTCCTCAGGTCAGCCATGATTTATCAACCTTTTGTAGATCGCGCGAGCGGCAAGCTTACCATCCTGCACCGCCATCACCGTGGAAGCTGACCCGCGCGCACGAATGCAATCGCCCCCGGCAAAAATCCCCCGAGCGCTGGTTTCAAAATTGGAATCGACCCGAATAAAGCCCTTATCGGTTTTGAGGTCGAGGCCCGCAGCCAGTGACAATTTGTTCTGGCCGATAGCTTTAACGATCTGGTCAGCGGGCAAGAGCACGTTCGAACCGGGGATCTCTTTGGGAGCAGCTCGCCCGGAGGCGTCCTTCTCGCCGAGAGTGATGCGAACACACTCAAGCGCTTTTACCACCCCACCTTCGTGATGAACTTTGACAGGTTGGGACAAAAACGAAACGGTAACTCCTTCAAGTTTCACGAAAGCATATTCATGCGGGTAGGCGGTCATTTCCTTTTCCGTACGGCGATAAAGCATAGTGACGCGTTCAGCGCCCAGGCGCCGGGCCACCGTAGCGCAGTCAATCGCAGTGTTACCGGCGCCGATGACGATTACATCGCGGCCCACGTGCAGTTGCGCAGGCTGAAGTTTGCTCTGTTCGATATATTCAAGCCCATCGAGTACGTACTCTTCTCCAGGAATTCCCAGTTGCGGCGAATTGCCGAGACCCACGCCGATGAACACGGCGTCAAAATTCTTCTGCAGTTCGCTAATCGGAGGATTGACGCCCACATCCTTGCCGACTTCAAGCATGGCACCGAGACGTTGGATCATTTCCGCTTCGGCAAGCGCAACTTCCACCGGTTCGCGCAGCACGATGATGCCGTAAGTGGAGAGCCCACCCGGCAGCTCACGCTTTTCGTACAGCGTCACCGAAACGCCCAGCTTGGCCAGTTCTCCGGCGCAAGATAAGCCCGCAGCCCCGGCGCCCACCACAGCTACTTTCTTGCTGATGGATTTCCCAGCGCGAAATACGTCAATCTTTCGCCCATACACATAATCCATCGCGTGCCGCTGCAGCCGCCCGATCGCGATTGGTTTGTGCTCCGAGCCGAGCACGCAAGCGCCTTCGCACAATTCCTGAACCGGGCACACACGCGCGCAGGTAGCCCCCAGCAAATTGGACTCTAGAATGGTGCGCGCCGAACCCAGTAAATTACCGGTCGAAATTTTCTTAATGAACCTGGGAATGTCGATATGTGTCGGACACGCGTGTGTGCAGGGCGCATCGAAGCACATTAAACAGCGCGCCGATTCCGTAACCGCTTCTTGCTCGCTGAGGGGAGGAAGTAGTTCCTGAAGCGCCGAACCGGCCAGAGTCACTGAGGGAATTTCGCTCAACAAGCCTCCAGAGCATATTCATACCATACAAGCGGCGAGCGAAAGAAAGAACTATCACCACGAAGAACAGCTCAAACGGGATTAAAGTCTTGCGTCAATTTGTGCGCAATTGAAGCAGTCATTGCGCGCCGCGTGCCCGTGTTTCCCTCTTCTGCATTTGCAATCCGGCCTTTACCAGCATCGGCGCAATCTCTGGATTAGACATGAACCACTTCCAAATCAGCCCAGTCCGGTAATTTTCAATCATTACCACAATAGGAGCCTGGTTCAGTCCCATGTAAATCGGCGCCACCCAATGCTCTTGCGCATTAAATGCATCTCGCGGGCCGTAAATGCCCCAAAGCCAGCTGCCTTCATCGCGATAAAAATGCTTCAGGGCGGCCATGGATGCTTCTGGAGTGTACGGAAAGGAAGACAATGCCCCTGTCGGTGCCATAATCCCACGATCATCGTGTTCATTCGGGGCGGCCGGATTATAGCCTTGCGGCCCATCGCTAGCCGTCAATCCCCAGGAATCGGACGAATATCCCTCGAAATGTTTTGGGTTGGCGATGCAGTACGCCCTATTGATCAGCGCTGTATTCCGATTATTCTCAAAATAGTTCGTGAAGCGATCGGTCGCCGCGTGCGGATCGAACCCCATATATGAATAGTGCGTGAAAAAAAGCGGACCGCCGCCTCCCCAGCCCACGTCCAGTTTAATTCCGAAATAACTTTTCCCGTTAGCGTAACGCGATCCCGGGCGCGGATCGTCGATGTATGAGCCGATGGCCGCCTTTTTTTGGTTCGCCCAACCGGTGTAATACAAATCAGGAGAAACGGGGTGGGTGGGCGACGCAATCGCCAGCAAATACACGATCATCGTTTCGTTGAACCCGGTCAAGCGGTTGCTGATGTGCCATACAAAATCCGGCGACCAATGCCAATACAGCGCTTCCCCCTGCGGGGTTTTCTTGTACCAATCCCACTCGACTTCTTCCCACAATTTTGTGATGCGTGAGAAAAGCTCGGGTCCCCGCGAATCGTTCCCGCCCGTATTGCCATCCTTTTGGTGTCCATGATCATTAGCGAAATACTGCCGGGCAGTCAGTAGTCCTTCCATCAGGAAGGCAGTCTCGACCAGGTCTCCGGCATCATCGAACATGTCAAAAACCGGCAAGGTCTGGCCGGTGTGACCGTCCATAAAATGAGACCAAACGCCGTGGTAGCGTGGAGCCTTCTCAAGAAAGCCGACGATCTTCAGTAATCGCTCCAGCCCCTCTTCGCGCGATATAAAGCCACGCTCCACGCCCACGATCAACGCCATAATTCCAAATCCGCTGGCGCCGGTAGCCACGATGCGATCATCGCCCGGGATATTTTCAAGCGTTGTGCCAGAATCGGGGTGCGCACCTTCCCAATAATAGAAAAACGCCTCCTCTTGGGTCATGGTCAACAATTCATCGTCGGTAAAAAGATGATCAGCCGTGCGCGGGGCCACGCTGGCCACTTCAGACGCCGCTGACTCGCGATACTGGGCGTCCGAGGCCGTCACCCGGTAGTAGTACCTCTTCGCTCCGAGTCCGACAAAATCGGTGTAGCGCGTTATTCCCCGGACTTGCATACCAATCGGCTGAAAATTTCTTCCATCTTCGGAACGATAGATGACGTAGCGTTCGAGCCCGGCCACTGCCGGCGAATCCGCACCAGCAGAAGGGCCGGTTTGAGCGCCGCCGGTCGCACCTCCTGACGAGGAATCGGCCGCCTGCCAGTGCAGATCGATGTGGCGTTCGTAGCCTTTCGCCGAAAGATTACGCGGCGCAGTCACGGCCGACGCGGTCTTCAAGGGATTGGGGTCGCTTCCAAGCGCCGCAGCTACGGGCGCAGACCCGGCTGCCCCTGCGGAATCAATGCGAATTTCGTCGATGAGCAGCGTATGCTTCGCGCCATCGGCCACATTTTGCGAAAAAACGATGATTCTCAAGTTTTGAGCAGAGAAATCGTGAATCGACCCCGTCACAAATCGTGACAGCGGGATTTTTACCTGCACCCAGCGCCCCGCAGGCAAGTCTCCTGCGAATTCGCCGAATGGCAGTGGGCCGGAGAAATTTCTCCCTACATCTTCTAACCGCACCAGAGGCAGATCGCCCGCGGCAATCCCCTCCTGCGAGTAACACCAGAAAAAAAGCGTGTTGCCTTGGAACTGGATACGGCGGTTACGAAAATTGACCACCCTTATTTCAGCGTCCCATCCGCCATTTATGGCTGACTGCCATGACAATTGAAGTGCGTTTGGCGGGGTAATGAAGATTTTCGTGTTGACCGGCAGATGGCCGCGAACCAATTCCAGGGCGCTAGGCGCTGATGGTTTGCCAGAACTATAAAAATAAGCGTCTGGCATTAGGCTATTGTCGAAAAAGGAGTGTTCATAGTACTGCGTATCGCCAAGCAGCGCGGGGCCGGCGCAAAGCAACCCGGCGAATCCCGCCAGGATCAATCCCGCGATTTTCAACAACCGCACAGCCACCATATGTCTCATTTCGAACACAGGTTTTATTGTCCCGATGGCAGCCTCACGCGCATGGCATTTTGTCCCTGACCGGTGAAGTATGCCAGAAGCCACTTAAGCCGACCTGAAATCCCCCCGGGATCGAGGATAGGTCTAGCAATATCAGTATTATCATTTATTGACGCCCAAAAATTCGATGACTATACTGCTAAACAACAGAAGTTAGGCAGTTTACTTGTCGAGGGCGTTGTAAATTCTGAATAGGAGCACCACATGCCCTTTGGCAAGTTCGTTCTTCGCATTGCGTTTCTTCTCGCCTGCTTAACCGTAATCGCCTCCGCAGCCCATGCCCAATACCGCGCTTCCCTTCGAGGAACCGTGATTGACGCACAGGGTAACGCGGTTTCCGACGCGACGGTGACTCTGACGAATAAGGACACGGGCGCTAACTTAGTTTCTACCAGCGACGACAACGGCATCTACCAATTCAACGCCTTGGCGCCAGCGCCCTATAGCCTCACAGTGGAACATCCCGGGTTCAAAAAGAAGATACTGGAGCAGGTACAGATTATCCCCGAGCAGGCTAATTCACTGGACCTGCCATTGGACGTCGGAGGAGTTTCAGAATCCGTAACTGTTTCGGGAACCACCCAGACGTTGGATACCGAAACAGCCAACATCAGCGGCACCGTCACCACCAACCAGATCGAACACCTGCCCTCCTTTGGACGCGACGTTCTAAAGCTCGCCCAGTTAGCTCCCGGTTCATTCGCTGATGGTTCGCAGGCGAGCGGCAACGACAACTATAATCTACCCGGTACCCAGACCGGCGGTGGGCAGTCCGGTGGTGCGGATGGGATCTTCAAGACCGAAAACGGTGCACAGATTATCGCCAACGGGCAGCAGACTGAAAGTAACGGCATTTCGATTGACGGAATCAGTACCACCAGCGCCGTTTGGGGCGGTGCAACGGTTGTCACCCCGTCCGAAGATTCGGTTGAAAGCGTAAAAATCCTTACCAATAGCTATGACGCCGAGAATGGCCGTTTCAGCGGCGCTCAGATTCAAATTACTTCCAAGACCGGCACTAATGACATTCATGGCAGTCTCTTTCTTACCACCCATCAGCCCAACCTGAACGCCTTTCAGCGCTTCAACGGCGCGGGCCTTAAGGTTACGCGAGACGAGAATAAGTTCGAACAGTTCGGCGGCAGCGTCGGTGGGCCAATCTGGAAGAATAAGATCTTCGCATTTTTCAACTATGAGACTGTGCGTGAACCGGTCACCAATATAACGGGTAACGGTTGGTTCGATACCCCGGCTTTCGCCGCTTTGGCCCCTGCGGGAAGCATCGCCGCGCAATATCTTTCCTTCCCCGGTAACGGCGTAGTTGGCACCCTCAACACTGCCGCCACCTGTGCAACTGCCGGTCTTACGGAAGGAGTAAATTGCAGAACGATTCCAGGTGCGGGCCTGAACGTCGGCTCGCCGCTCACCACGCCTCTGGGCACCCAGGACCTAACCTGGCAGAGTTCGGCTAATCCCGGCATTGGCAGCGGCCTATCGAATGTCGCCGACATTGCGAACTACAACACCATCAACCCCACCAAGTTTACCGCCACACAATACAATGGCCGTCTGGATGCCAATGTGACCGGCAAAGATCGTCTTTCTTTTGCCATCTATTATGTTCCACTCTCGAAGGATAACTTTAACGGCAGTCGCGGCTACGACATCTTTCACCACTCCCAAATCAACGAAGCCATCTCGGGAATCTGGGATCGTACCTTCTCGACGAATTTCCTCAACGAAGCCCGTGTCAATGCCGCCAGTTGGCGCTGGAATGAGCTCAATACCAACCCCCAGGCTCCGATCGGATTTCCATCTGACAATATTGAGCCGACCGGCGGCATTACCCTCAATTCTTTTGGGCCAAATGTCGGCAGCGTTCTGGACCAGTGGACTTACGGTTTTAAGGACGTGGCCACCTGGATTCATGGGCGCCACACTATTAAGTTCGGAGGGGATATTACGCGCCTCCAATACCTCCAAGAGTGTGCCGGTTGCGGCGTGCCCAGCTATCGCTTCTTCAACATTTGGGATTTCCTCAACGACGCGCCGCACCAAGAAAATGGGAACTTCAATCCTAATACCGGACTCCCGACCACCATTCGCCAGGACGATCGCGAAAACATCTTTGGCATCTTCGTGCAGGATGATTTCAAACTTCGCCAGAACCTGACTATAAATATCGGTCTCCGCTGGTCGCTTTTCGGTCCGTTGTATGAAAAGCATAACAACATGTTCCAAGCCGTTCCTGGCGCCGGGGCGGACTTCCTGACAGGCTTGGTGGTCCGCAGGGGCAATTCATGGAACCCCCAGTACGACAACTTTGGGCCCCAGATCGGTTTTGCCTGGAGTCCGGGCCGTTTCAATAGCAAGCTAGTGGTGCGCGGCGGCTACGGCCTGAACTATAACGGCGAACAAATCGCTATTTCGGCCAACATCGTCAACAATCCTGGGTTAGCGGTGGCTCCGAGTTTCGTCATCCCAACGCCGACATCGCCCAATCCAGGCATTATTTATGCCCTTTCGTCCGGGGTGAACAACCTGAATGGCTTTCCAGCAAACCCTAACGCCATCGCAACGTTTGGGCCGAATGGACTGCCCACTACCGGCCAAGTTAACGTTCAAATTTTTCCCACCGACTTGCCCACCTCGCGCGTCCATCATTACTCCGCGGACGTCGAATACGATCTGGGTCACCAATTGATAGCGTCGCTGGGATACCAGGGAAGCTTGGCGCGGGACCTCTACTTCCATCAGAGTCCACTTGCCGTGCCTGCAGCCCAAGGTTTTGCCCTCAACCCACAGATCGGTGGCGGGGACTTCTGGGCCTTGAACGGTCGCGCTAATTACAACGCCATGCTCGCGGAACTAAAACATCAGTTCGCTCAACATTTCTCTGCCGATGCTCAATTTACCTGGTCGAAGTGCATGGACGTCAGCTCCGCGCCATTT
>DATBBY010000172.1:0-19886 GCA_036270765.1 Candidatus Acidiferrum sp. | reverse complement strand
GGCGGCGCGCCGCCGGACAAATGGAATCTCACCCTGCATGTGCCGAGCGGTTTCGTCGTTCACACCAGCGGCGACAAAATGAAAACTTCCAAGCATGGAGACGAAACTACCATCCACGCGAGGCAACGCATCGTGGACATTTATCCTTCCGTGATTGCGGGCCGCTACGTAATCAAACAAATTGGTTCCGACCGCCAAAAGATTTACTTATGGACGCGCAAGCCCCAGGACCCCGGCGATCTTCGATCAGTTAGCGATTCACTGCTGAAGACTCTCGCGAACTACAATCTGGTTTTTGGACCGCGTTCGGTCGCCCAACCGCCAACGGGCTTTTTGGGAAGGCGCCATACTGCCGGTCAAAACGGTCTGCCGTTGTGGCTCGCGGAGTGCCCGGTCATACCAGGATGCTTCACCGAACGAAATCCTCTGAATACTCAACTCCTCGGTATTAAAGACCAAGGGCGAAGCGGCGAGATGATCTCCCTGGACAGCGCGGTGGTCGATCCCAGTCCGGGGCTTAAGAAAATGACGCTGGCAACGGCTCCTGCATTGGCAGCCAGTTGGTTAGGTTATGGCCAAAACCCCGGATTCTTTGAGCAGGCTCCGCCGCTTTCGGCTTTTCCGGCGTTCGCCGCCGCCGTCGGTGACGAGGCGCTGAATGGGCCAAATGACCGCACAGAAACGATTCGGCGCGCGCTGGCGGTGGTTCCAAAAAATACTTTGCCATCGGCGAATGAGGACAAGGCCGCTTTGTACGCGAAAAGCCTTCTTTTCTTCTACGCGCTCCAGGACCGTTACGGCCCAGAAACTTTTCGCAAAGCCGTCAAGCATATGTTGGATGCCCGCCGCAACACCGGTTTCAATCTGGACGATTTGATCGCCGCATTTGACGAAGAAGCGCATGGAAATACGGCTGCGTTCGTGCGCTTATGGATGAAGCATCCGGGAGTCCCGGCAGATTTTCGCGCGAAATATGAAAATACCTCCGCGGATAAAAACACATCGGCGGGTGAAAACATATCTTGGAAGGAGAGTACGCCATGAAAGACATAGTTCTTACTGAGAAAGGACCGAAACCCATTGGCCCCTACTCGCAGGGAGTGCGCGCCAACGGATTTTTATTTATCTCCGGCCAAGTGGCGTTTGACCCCGCCACGTCGCAAATCACTGGCACCGATGCCGCGCAGCAGACTCAGCGCGTGCTGGAAAATTTGAAGGCTATTTTGGAAGCAGGTGGCTCAAATTTTCATCACGTGGTGAAGACCACGGTTTTCCTGAAGGACATGAATGACTTCGCGGCCATGAACGAAGTTTACGCGCGCTATTTTACGGCTGCGCCGCCGGCGCGCTCCACAGTGCAGGTGGCCCGGCTGCCCAAGGATGCACTGGTTGAAATTGAAGTGATCGCGGCGGTTTAATCCGACCCATCTTTCTGCCGGTTCCGACCCAAGCCTATCAAATTAAAAAAGAACTGCCCCGGAAAAACCCGGGGCAGCGCGAAGAATTATATTGAAGTGGTTGTTTAGTCGCCCGCCACTGCTTCGGCGTTCGCTTCTTTTACATGCGATGCAGGGGCCGAGTGGCCATTGCCGTTGCCATTTCCAGTCGCAGGAGCGATAGAAACGGGCTTGAAGTTTGCAGGAACCGCTTTGGCAATGTCCGACACGCTGCCGATTTGTACTACGGTCGGCTGCGGCTTCTTGAGGACCAGTTCTTCGTAAATCGCGCGCACTTTGGCCTGTTCCTGAATCGCTTTCTTGCGGCGGATACGATCCTCTTCCGAAGCGGTCAACGGGATGTCGTGTTCCAGGTGGCGAACGCGCGCGGCGTCATTAGCATCGATGATGAGCGAGTGTTCGAACGAGTTCAGGTTAACGGCCTTGCCCTTGGCGTAAATTTCGTGTTTACCGTGTTCCTTGTACCACTGCGCCACGGTCGCGTTCTTGTGCATGTTTTCGATAATCTGCCGCCAGCCCACGCCGGTATTGTAAGCACAGAAGGAAATTTCGCCCTGCTGGGTGGCGTAAGGAATGATGCACATTTCGGTGCGGCGGAAATCGTAGTTGAACAAATCCTGGAACCACATCCCCGCAATGAACAGGAAGTTCCAAGGATCGGTCTGCCGACGCTTCATGGCATCTTCATAGGTACGCTCAGGTGAAGTGCGACCGTATTTCTTATCTGCGCCCTTGGTCAATGCCCAGGTTTTGTCGAATTTCCTGAACAAATCATACAGTTTCAGACCCTTGGGCCCCTGAAATGGCTTGTAGTTCTTCAAGAGCGCCATGGCCATCATGAAGTTAGAGAAATTCTTGCCACGAGCCGCGTCGGTGATGTCGGTCACATCCTTGGTCAGCTGCACGGCGTCGAGGAAGCGCGGCACCGGCGCCCATTCCTTGGTTTCCTTGTTGATCATCAGCGCAGTGCCCACGCCGCAATTCGGGTGGCAGCCGCAAGAGAGCGAGCCCCACTGCGAATCCTGGCCCTTCACCATGTCGGAGAATCCGGCGAAGGTGCTGATGAACGAAATGGGGAACCAGTCGCGCGTCGGCTCGACTTTGCCGACTTGCGCGCTGACATCCTTAGCCAAGTGCGAAAGGGTGTAGCGCTGGCGCAAGCGGCGTTCCGGAGTTATATCTTCGTCGCGGCCAGTAAACGAAACCGGCTGGAAGCTGACGAAAGCGATTTTCTTGGGGTTTTCCATCGCAAACTTCACTACCGTGCCAACCTGGTCGTTGTTCACGTTGTTGACGATGGTGACCACCAGCACGATTTCGATGCCCGCTTCGTGCATGTTCTCAATGGCGCGGAGTTTCACGTCAAAGAGGTTGCCAATCTGGCGGTGGCCGTTGGCGTCGTTGCCGATGCCGTCGAATTGCAGGTATGCGTAACGCATGCCTGCTTCGAAGGCTTTCTTGCAGAACTCCTTGCTCTTGGCGAATTCGATGCCGTTGGTAGCAGCCTGCACGCTGTTGTAGCCGATTTTGCGCGCGTACGCCACCGCCTGCAAAAAGTACGGGCTCATGGTCGGCTCGCCGCCGCTGAACTGCACCGACATCTGGCGGCGTGGCTTGATTTTCAAGGCGTTGTCTAGAATTTCCTGAATTTCGTCCCAGCCCAGCTCGTGCACGTACCCAACTTGGTTGGCGTCCATGAAACAGGGATCGCACATCATGTTGCAGCGATTGGTAAGGTCCACGGTGAGCACTGAGCCACGGCCGTAACGCACCGTGCTGGAGCCGTGCTTGTGCAGGTCTTCGTCATTGTGCGCGGGAATATCGCGGCCGGGATATTGCTTTTCGATCCAGTTCAGCCATTTCGAATCAACGGCCATCATGTCTTCATAGTGGCCGTGTTGCGGGCAGTCTTTCACCATCCAGACCTGGCCATCGCGCTCGATGATCTGCGCCTTGATTTCGCCAACTTTCTCGCTCATCAAATCGCGCCAATCCTTTTTACCGGCGATGATCGCTTCGCGCGCTTCCTTCACGCACGCGGGGCAGAGCGAATCGGTCTGCCGTGGGAAACCCAGGGTCGGCTTGGTCTTCTCCCATGATTTGAGCAGCGGCTTATCCGACCACTGAGGAGTTACGGATGGATTCGGATTGCGTTTATTGAAATGTTGGATCGTGTTGAAGGTGATCCCGGCAGTTTTGCACAGGACCCAATCCATCGATCTGAAAATCTGCGTTGCTCGATTCGGCATAAACTTCCACCCTCCACGTTTCGACAGCTCCTGGGATTCAGCCCACTCAACCGTTCAAATCGCTACGAGCGATTGCCCCCGGGCTTAAAAAGTACTACGTACAACGCTACCATCTAAAGCTGGTGATGCCACTAAGTCTTTGACCTCCTATAGTTTGTATGGTTACTGTCCTCAGTGCCAGCGGCTTGCGGCGAACGGTCGCTATCCGGGGTTAAATGGTCAACCCCACCAGTAAATGGGGGCACCACCAAGGGTTCCGATCCGCGTCAGAACCCCCAAAAGAACCCAATGATGCAAAAAAATCTTTCCCTAGCCTCCGTTCTAAGGTTTTTCCTGCATTGCGTTGCCATGCCTCAGCCTCCATAAATGACCTTTGCAATCGGGTTCCGCAGAACTCTGCTTCTCCCTGAGGGCGACATTGAAAGAAGATTCCCCAGACGAGCCGGCGAAAACCGAAAACAGCGATTTCAGCGCTAAAGCTTCTTCGCAACTATCCAGGCGCACCTTCCTCGGAAACATCGCCAGGGTCGGCATTGCCACCACCGCCGCTCCTCTCCTGCAAGTTGGGGAACTAGAAGCGCAACAAGTACATCAGCCGACAACCGATGTCGCCGACGCACCCACATCCGCCGGCACCGGGCCCGTTTCACTAAAAATCAACGGACAGACAAAAAATTTACAAATTGAGCCACGGGTGACGCTGCTAGATGCCCTGCGCGAGCACCTCGGCCTTTTCGGCACAAAAAAAGGCTGCGACCACGGGCAGTGTGGCGCTTGCACAGTTCACGTCAATGGGCGGCGCGTGAATTCGTGCCTGACTTTCGCCATCATGCACCAGGGCGATGAAATAACCACGGTGGAAGGCCTGGCGAAGAATGGCGAACTTCACCCAATACAGGCGGCTTTCCTGGAGCACGACGCTTTTCAGTGCGGCTATTGCACGTCCGGGCAAATCATGTCCGCGGCGGCGCTGCTGAAAGAGCCGTGCGGCAAGGATGATGACGCGATACGCGAGTGTATGAGCGGAAATATTTGCCGCTGCGGCGCCTATACGAATATCGTGGCCGCGGTGCGCAGCGTCCGCAGCACAGCCTGAGCGGTTGCGGCAAAGCGTTGCTGAAAGAGGTCCAGCGTGTACGAATTTCGATACACAAAAGCCAATGACGTGGGTCATGCCGTATCAAGCGTCGCACCCGCTGGCTCGAAATTTGTAGCTGGCGGAACGACACTGATCGACCTGATGAAACTGGATGTCGAGCGCCCCAAGCTGCTCGTGGATGTTAACGGACTGCCTCTCGATCGCATTGAACCGGCAGGCGACGGCGGATTGAAAATCGGCGCGATGGTGCGCAACAGCGATCTGGCGCATGACGAAAAAGTGCAGCGCATGTATCCCGTTCTATCCCAGGCGCTTTTGTCCGGCGCTTCTCCACAGTTGCGCAACATGGCTACCACCGGCGGCAATTTGCTCCAGCGCACCCGTTGTTACTACTTCCGGGACGTAAATTATCCCTGCAATAAACGAACTCCCGGTTCGGGATGCTCCGCCATGGAAGGCTTCAACCGCATCCATGCGGTGCTAGGGACGTCTCAAGACTGTATTGCCACGCACCCGTCGGACATGGCCGTCGCCATGATGGCTCTGGGCGCCACGATATTTGTGACCGGTGCAAAAGGAGAGCGCAGCATCCCCATTACGAAATTTTATTTGCTGCCGGGCTCCACTCCCGATCATGAAAATGTCCTTGCTCCGGGCGAAATCATCACGCACGTCACATTGTCTCCTCCCTGGCAAAATTCAAAATCACATTACTTGAAGCGCCGAGATCGCGCTTCTTATGAATTTGCGCTGGCCTCTGCGGCCGTAATTGTGGAGCTCGATGGCCGCAAGATTCGCAAAGCTCAAGTGGCCATAGGCGGAGTGGGCACTATTCCCTGGCGTTCGCCTGAAGCGGAGCACGCATTGGCTGGCGCGGAAGCCAATGAACGGAATTTTCGCAAGGCTGCTGAGGCGGCGCTTCGTGGCGCTAAGGCGCACAAAGACAACGGTTTCAAGATTGAATTGGCAAAGCGCACCTTAGTGAGAGCCTTACAGATGGTTACGCAGGCTTAGTTATACAGATTTAGAGGAGTTCGCGTGGCGGAACAAAGCACGGTCATTGGAAAAGACATTACGCGGATAGACGGCATTTTGAAGGTTACTGGCGGCGCGCCCTACGGTGTCGAGTATGCGCTGGAAAATATGGCTTGGGGAGTCGGGATCGGCAGCACCATTGGCGCGGGACGAATTGCGCGCATCGATAGTAGTGAAGCAGAAAAAATGCCGGGCGTCCTGGCGGTGCTGCACCACGGGAACACTGAAAGACTATTTCGCCCAGCGAATAGCTTTGAAGAAATGAGCCGCCCGGGCGAATCGCGCCCTCCCTTCGAAGATGATCAGGTTTATTACTACGGCCAGTTTGTGGCCCTGGCAGTCGCCGATACATTCGAGCGTGCGCAGGCGGCCGCCGGCCGAGTGGTGGTGAAATATGACGCGCGAACTCCGGACGTTTCCACGGCGGAACTAACGCCTAAGGATCCCCCGGCAATCAAGAACGAACGCGGAGATGTGGACAGTGCATTGTCGAGCGCGCCAGTGAAGCTCGATGTTACCTATGAAACTCCGGTGGAAACGCATAATCCGATGGAAATGCACGCCACCATCGCCACCTGGAACAAAGATAAATTGACGCTGTACGAGACTTCTCAAGGCGTTGTGAATCACCGCAACGTGGCCGCCGAAGTCCTCAACCTCCAACGCGAATCGGTGCAAGTTATTTCGCGCTTTATCGGCTCGGGCTTTGGATGCAAATTGTTTCCGTGGCCTCATTCTTGGATGGCCGCAATAGCCTCGAAAAAACTCGGACGCCCGGTCAAAGTTTCCGTTCCTCGCAGCATGATGTTCACCACCGTAGGACACCGTCCATTCACGCGGCAGCGCATTCAGTTGGGTGCGGACAAAGATGGAAAGCTCACCGCTTTCCATCACGAGATCCTGCAGCCGACTTCCATGGTGGACGATTACGTCGAGAACTGCGCCGAAGTAACCTCCATGCTCTACGCCTGCCCAAACGTCCGCGCCGTCCAGCATCTTATTCACAAAAATATCGGCACGCCGACGCCGATGCGTGGGCCAGGTCGAACTCCTTCGCTCTTCGCGATTGAATCGGCCATGGACGAATTGGCGGTCAAGCTGAATCTTGATCCTGTAGAGGTGCGCCTTCGCAATTACGCGGAGATGGACGAAGGGAAAAAAATGCCGTTCTCCAGCAAACATCTGCGCGAGGCCTACCAGATCGGCGCGGAGAAATTTGGATGGAGCCAGCGGAATCCGAAAGTCGGCTCGATGACCAAGGGCAAAGAAATTCTGGGGCTGGGCATGGCCACGTGCACGTGGCCGGCTACCCGTCACAACGCCGAAGTGCGGGTGTCGTTGCTCGCCGACGGCACGGTGCGCGCTTCTTGCGCCACCCAGGACGTCGGCACTGGCACCTACACAGTTTTTGCCGAAATTATTTCCGACCGTACCGGCGTGCCGCTGGATAAAATCCGCGTGCAGCTGGGCGATACTGCCATGCCTCCGGGCCCAACTTCGGGAGGCTCTGCCGCGACAGCTACGGTAATTCCGGCGATCGCCAAAGCCACCGATCAGGCTATCGAGTCGCTGCTGAAGGTAGCTGCGCTGACCGCCAGCTCACCTTTCGAAAAGCTCGATCCTAAAAGTTTGAAAATGACTGGCGGGCGCGTGCACAAGGAAGGCGACAGCGCTGAAAGTGGCACTCCATTTCCGGAAATTTTGAAACTGCGCGATCTTTCCGGCTTGGACGGCCAGGTAAGAACGGAAGCCCCGCCGGAAGCCAAGCAATTCTCCATGCATTCTTTCGGAGCACATTTTTGCGAGGTAGCCTTCGACCCGGAAATTGCGCGCTTGAGGATTTCCCGCTGGCTCACGGTAATTGACGGCGGCCGCATGATCAACATGAAGACTTCGCGAAATCAGATTCTCGGCGCGATCGTTATGGGCGTTGGCATGGCCATGTTTGAAGAAACAATTTATGACCACCGTAACGGCAAGCCGTTGAACAACAACTTTGCGGATTATATCGTCCCGGTAAACGCCGACATCCCTGAACTGGATTGCATTTTCCTCGATTTCCCAGACACCAAGTTGAACGAGTACGGCGCCCGCGGAATAGGTGAGATTGGCCTGACAGGTTGCGCCTCCGCTGTAACGAGCGCGGTATATCACGCGACCGGCGTACGCGTACGAGAATTGCCGGTCCGAGTCGAAAACCTTCTAAAGACCGCTTAAAAGAGCCAGCTATGGATTCCAATTCCAATTAATCCAGGAGCAAGTTATGCCGGAGCAGGAAGTCATTGAACGAGCCAAACAAGACAAAGAAGAAGGCAAATCTCCGAGCACTCAGGCCGGCGAGTTTGTCCGCGAAGAGATGCACCACATTCGCGAAGGAAAGCATGGCGCGGCGAACACGAAACAGGCAATCGCGATCGGACTTTCGAAAGCTCGACGCGCAGGCGTGGAATTGTCGCGACCCAACGGACCCAACACATCGGAGCGCACCCGGAAACAGGCGCAACGCGACAGCGAAAAAGGCCGGCAAGGAAAGCGAAGGCCGTCCAGAACGCGTTCGAGAGCGGTGTCCAGAGCCTTGAAACGCGAAGGGCATTCAGCAGCCTCCCCCGCAAATCTATCGCGGCAGGCTAAGGGCGCGGCGCGAAAGCGAGGAGCGAGAGCACGAAAGGCTGCTGCGCGACGAGCAGTACGAACGAAGGGTTCATCGGCTCTGCGGCGTTCAGCGAGAAAAGCGGCCCGCAGCCGCAAGTAAATCCGCAGAAGCAACAAACCGCGCCGGTACGTTGGCGGGGGTCGCTACTCGTTCAGGATGGGGCGAAGCACCGCGATTACGAAATGCGCAAAATGCGAAGCGCCTTCGTCCAGTTGCAGCCAGCGCACCACGCAATGCTCGGCGAGATATTTTGGCACGCGCGCTTCGGTAATACCCAGGTGCTCCGCAAGCTGCTTGGTGATCGATTCGGCTCCGCGACGGCTAGCATTTCCGCGTAGAAGATTGGCCACCGCGATCCGCAGTGTCTGGCAGGACTCCACGTAGTAATAGCTGGTCAAATCGGAATCGGTGAGCACAAAAACTCCCGGACCCACCGGCGCGTGATTTGCTTCCTCAAGCTTCACGGCTTCGCAACTAAGCAATCGCCGAAACTGCATCTCCAGCAACGAAATTCGTGAGGACAATCCCGGATCGCCGTAGCGCCCTCGCGGGCCGGGAGTGGTGGACTCTGGAAGCGGCTCGACAGGCAAAGGGGGCATCGGGCGGCGCGTTTCCTGTGGGGTCTCCGCTTCTGAGGCTGTCGCAGCCGGCGATGCTGCAGACGGCGTCGTTGTCGCGCCGCGACGTGTATTTGGCGTGCTCGGCAGCCGTGACGATCCTGCCGTGTCCGCCGCAGGACTAACTTTGCGACGGTTACGGCCTCCGCGCCGGCCGCGTCTGCGCCGGCGCTTCTCTTCAGAGTCCACTTCCGCCAGCGATCGCGTTGTTTCCGGGACTTCCTCTGTCCCGGTGGCGACTTCGCCGCCGGAAGAACTTAAAGAGGCGCTCTGTTCGGAAACCAATTCGGAAACCGCATTGGAAACGATGGCTTCAAATGCCGCGGCGCTCTGTTCGAAAGGCATCCCGGGCTCAGGAACCGGCACGGGTAGCAACACTGATGAAGCTTCCGCACTGCTGGGATTCGTCCCGGGTTCGGCTCCTAGTCGCACCGCGGCTTCCTGCGCTTTTGTTTTCCAATCGGCGCGTCGGAAGCGCTCCGCTGCGGTGCTATACCATTTTGCGGCGTCGGCGTTCATCGCCGAAGTTTCGAAATATTTCGCTAATTCAAACGCGACCATGGCATCGTGAGTCTTCTCGTAAAGCGCCGAAAGCTGGCCCGCCGGATCTTTAGAAGTTCTGGCGCGTCGAATACGCGCGGTAATTTGTTTCCAATCTGCCATAAAGGTGCCTGCATTGTAACAGTGCTAAGGTTCGACGGCCAGCAAGGTGCCGCGCGGCGCTTCGATTAACTCTCCGATATTTGTTCGCCAGATTTAAGAAAATCCAGAAGTTTCGCCGCTAAATTCTGCATTGGAGCCCAGCGAAATAGTAGTGTTCCTAAAAACGCTCCCAACGTGTTGGTAATGATGTCCAGTATTCCGGAGTCTCTTCCAGGAATGTATTCCTGCAGGATTTCGATCGTCAAACTGATGGCAGCGCCGCACAGAATCGTTATGAGCGTCGAGTGGCTCACGTTCCGATTCCAGTTTAAATAGGCTGCGAAAACAAAACCAAAGGGAACGAAGCCAAAAATATTTATCGCTATATCGCGAAACTCAAGCTTGTCCTCGCTTTCTTCCCAAGGCCACATCAGCAGTTTTTTGTGCGGCACCTTGAAAATCTTGGGAATGTATAAATCGGGAGCAGAACCCGGTACGCCGTGCACGGCTTGTCCGCTGCCTTCATTAAAAGCGTATTGCGCCACAAGATGCTGCTCGCCATTCGGTCCTTGCTCCGTTTGCTTCTCGTTCCAGGTGGCATATTTGCTGGCGATTTCTTGGGGTGCCAATTCTCTATCATATAGAGACAAGTCCAGAATGTTACCTGGCCAGGCGTTGTCCATCACGGCCGAATCCCCTAATACCAATTGGCCAGTCAAATCCCCACAAGAAAGTCCCATTTTAGTTATGCCTGCCGCGCGCGTTCCATTGCGGTATGCAACGCTTCCTTCGGGGCCTGAGGTAATTGTGAATGTCACCGGGTCGCGAGTCAGAAATGCGTGGTCCAGGTCCACTTCCGCGGTTTTTGAGTGGTTGTCGGCGTCGCGGTAATCCCTTCTGATCATCAGCACATCGCGCCATTGCATTAACCGGAATTGAGATGGCTCTTCAGGACTATAAATTGTGACCAATGTGCCTGAGGCACCCCGCCAGACCGTATCCGGTTGCAGTCTAATTGCCAGCGTACAGCGGGCGTCGCGGTTCGGCCGGGTCGGTTCGACCGGCTCACGGCTGAAAACGACCCCATGATCCCCAAATTGGAGCCCCTGGCCGGCGGGTAGCCAAGTTACTTGATTTCTTGGAAATGGATTGAACGGCCACAAACCCGCCGTCAATAATGTGCTGACCACCAGTATGCATGCGAATGGCAGCGCAAGGTCTCGGGCGGGTAAGTTGTTTGCTTTGCTCATCAGAGGGTTACAGGAATTTTATTGCCATGCAATTCAGTATACGACGGCCGGCGGAATCGTTTGAGATGCCTTGCTCATCTTTCTGAACGCCATCTATGGGACAACAAAAGTATTAAGTTGTTGCCGGCGCGAAACAAAATAAATTTTGACGAATGTTGCTGATTGACTGTTCACAAGTGACTCGGTACTCTATTTCTGGCCCGGGTGGAGTCGGTGACATGCTATATCTGCGTCCCGTAGTTGCGGCTGTTCTGATCTTAGCGATGAGCCTCACCCCTGGTTGGGGTTCCGGTGGACCCGCGTTCGGTACTGTTGTGTCCGCTGAAGGCGCCAATGTCGGTGGCGGCAGTTTATCCGCGGGAACTACGGTTTTTGGCGGCGATAGGCTATTTACCACTGGCACCGGGAGTGTCCAACTTCGCGCCGGAGCTGCCCGGCTTCTCCTGACTGGTGACACTGCCGCGGTTCTGGGTAAGGACGCAGTATCTCCCGCGGCCAGTTTGACTCGCGGAACAGCAGTCTTTTCCACGGCCACCTCAAAAGCATTCGTGATGCATGTCGGCAGCATGGCCATTCGACCGGACACAGATCAGCCCACCGTTGCGCAGGTTACCGTAATCGGTCCCAGGCAGCTTATGGTGAGAAGCACCCGTGGGTCCGTGTCGGTTGCCGTGGACGATGATGTGCGCGTTATTCCCGAAGGCATGGCTTACCGCATTGTGCTTGACCCCACCGAAGCGGAATTGGCTGCGGCGGATCAAGACCCTCAAGGCGTAGGTTCCGGGCGTCGTGCTGGGCGTCCGCGAAGGGCTGGGCGAAACCGCTTTGTGTGGTTTGCAATCGGAGTGACCGCAATCATAACCGGTCTGGCGTTGTCAGAAGCCATGGAAAGCCCCGACCGTCCCAATAATTAATTCAAATTCGAAATAGAAAAATCCTCATGCCCATTTACGAATACATTTGCGACGACTGTGAAACGCCGTTCGAACGGATTGTCCTGAACAAGGATCAGGAAATTGCCTGCCCCAAGTGCGCGGGAACGAAAAATACCATTCAACTCTCGGTATTTAGCGCGCCGAACGGAAACGGAAATGGCGCTTCTGCCGCGTCCTCGGCACCCACGTCTTCGGGAGGATCTTGTTGTGGCGGCGGTTGCGGTTGCCATTGAGATTCGCTAAAACCACATTTTTGCGCCACGTATAATTTTTGTTTTTACCTCGGTTAGTCTTGCCACGCTCTCCTCACTCCGCCGATGACCCGCACATATTCTCGGCGCGGATTTACAAACAGTGGATCATGCGATGCGTGGATGTCCCACGCAATGTTTCGAAGTCGTTGCGCAAACTCGCCGGCGATAGCCCCAAACATATTCCGGTGCATGGACAAGTGGAAGACCTGCCGCTGAAAAGCACGCTCTCCCCTCGCGGTGGCGGCGCCTACCGGCTTCATATACACAGCAATATCTGGCGAAAGTTGCAAATCGATGCGGGCGCCACTGTGGAAGTTATGTTGCTGCTGGATACCGAACCACGCGATCCTGCTTTGCCGCATGACTTGGCAGGCGGCCTCGCCGATGAGCCCCGAGCTCTCGCCGTTTTTAATTCTTTAACCCCGGCGTTGCGCAGGCAAATCGTCCGCTACTTGGAGCAGGCCAAACGCGCCACGACACGCGACAAACGCATCCGCTCGATAGTCAAACGCATGCTGGAGCGCGCCGCTAAACGCAGGAAAAAGAAAAACGCCTGATTTTCATTTAGGAGCTGCAACGGAAGTGCCGCGCTTTTGTTCAGCCAGCCACGGGAGCAGTTGTGGTTCTGCGAAGGCTTCATCCCATACTTCATTTTTTACTTTGTGATACTCCGTGTAGCGCGGCGCGCCGCCCGCTTTTTTGATTTGCCTGACCATCTCACGCACTAAGTCTACGGGCACGGTCATATCCAGCTCCGACTGAAACATCCACAGCGGAACCCTGGTGATGGCGCGCACATTGGTGAAATTATCGTAAGACGAAATTACTATCGCGCCAGCCCAAAGCTCCGGATAAGTTTGCAACAGTGCCCATACCCCCAACCCGCCCATCGATTGCCCTGCCAGATAGATTCGATCGGGATCGATGGAATAGTCTTTCTGAACCAGCGAGAAGATCTCCATCGCCGACTGTAATGCGCCGCTCACATCGTTCAATTCGGGACTTCCCCAATTTTCGTTCTGAGGACATTGCGGGGCCAACACGAATGCCGGGAATGTGGCCTGATTATCCGGCGTGGTCCAGACATGCGAACCTCTTTCGTTTTCACCGGAGATCTGCGACTCGTTATTCGAGCCGCGCCCGCTCCCGCTGTGAAACCAGAAAATCAGCGGATATTTCTTAGAGGAATCGTAGCCGGGAGGAATGAAAAAGCGATAAGGCATCTTCGCGCCCTTTTTGTCGGCGTACATTTTTTTGCGAAACGGAGGCTCTTCTTTCACTACGCCAGGCGGCGCGATCCGTTCCTGACCAGCGGCCCGGAAACAGCAGGAGATCAAGATGAGAAAAATAATTGTTGAGCGAATGAACAATAATTGCCTCTTTCAAGTATTTGCTAACAAACGGCGCACCAAGATTTTTATTGCGGTCTTGAGTAATTCAGCAAATTCGCGGGTATTGGAAGCGGGCAATTTCCGCGAGGGTCCGGTACCGGCGTCTGTGCCGCCCACTTGAAGGGAATCACTCCGGTCCATCCCGCGTCCGCGTATTCGTCGCTCTTATCGATGGCGAATCCAGTACGAACTTTTGCCGAGGCTTCCACTAGCGGCACGGATAAAACCGTTGTGGCTTTCAGCTCCTGTTCGGTCGGCGGCCGCACCTCAGCCCAGCGTCCACGAATGACGTACTCGACAAAGTCGCGCATGGCGGCGAGCTTGTCTTGCGGATCGAGGATCTGTTCCGCTTTTGCCATCACCACCACGGAACGGTAATTAACGGAGTGGCCTGTAGCCGTCGGCGAGAGCACAATGCCGTCTAGCAGCGTAACGCTCAAGCAAAATGGCGCACCACTGCCGAGTGTGCGCATCAAGCGGCTGGCTGTGGAACCGTGCAGAAAAAGTTTATCGCCGACACGCACATAATTCGTCGGCACCACATACGGCGCGCCATCCACGATAAAGCCCACGTGACAAACAAAGGCCTCGTCGAGGATGCGGTAAATAGTTTCGCGATCATAGGTGCCGCGCTCAGGATGGCGACGCACTTTCGTTCTGTCAGTTGCGGTAAATTCGCTCATCGCAAAAGCCTAGCTCTGGGAATGCTACACAGCAAGAGCCAATCCAGATTTGACATAGAACCGATTGACGCGTTGAACGCCCTCACATACGATGCAGTCGACTAAGGAATGAAGCGGCCGATTGGCATTGTCATCTGGATCGTTGTGGCACTCGTCGGGGCCGGCGCGCTGGCCGGCATTGCTTTTCACCGCGGCGAGCCACTGAACGCCACTTGGTTTGTGGTGGCCGCAGCCTGTTGTTACCTGGTTGCTTACCGTTTTTATTCCGCGTTCATCGCCGCGCGTTTGCTGACGCTCGATGACACGCGCGCAACTCCCTCCGAGCGTCATGACGATGGACGCGACTTCGTGCCCACCAACAAATGGATTTTGTTTGGTCATCACTTCGCAGCCATCGCCGGACCTGGACCGCTGGTGGGTCCTACCCTTGCGGCACAATTCGGATATTTGCCAGGCACACTGTGGTTGATCGCCGGCGCCGTCTTCGCCGGATGCGTCCAAGACTTCATTATTCTTTTCTGCTCCATCAGACGCGATGGAAAAACGTTGGGCGAAATAGCCCGCGAAGAAGTCAGCCAACGCGGCGGATTCATTGCCCAGCTCGCGGTGCTGGCCATCATGGTCATTCTCCTTGGGGTAGTCGCACTGGTGATCGTAAACGCGCTCAAGTCTTCGCCATGGGCTACATTTACGCTGGCGGCAACCATTCCCATTGCGTTGTTGCTCGGACTTTATCTGCGATTTTTGCGTCCCGGCCGCGTCCTGGAAGCATCGTTCATCGGCGTCGCACTGGTTTTGTTCGTGGTCGTCGCCGGGCAGTGGGTCGCGGATTCGCCTTCCTGGGCGCATGTTTTCACATTGAGCGGCGTAACGCTCGCGTTTGCGCTGATTGCCTATGGTTTCGCTGCGTCCGCGCTTCCGGTGTGGTTGCTGCTTGCTCCACGTGATTATTTAAGTGCGTTTATCAAGGCCGGAGCAATTTTTTCCCTGGCTGCGGGCATCCTGCTGGTACGCCCGCAAGTGCTGATGCCCCCGCTTACGCGCTTTATTGATGGGAGCGGCCCGGTATTCGCTGGGAAAATATTTCCATTTTGTTTCATCACCATCGCATGTGGAGCAATCAGCGGTTTTCATTCGCTGATTTCCTCCGGCACTACACCGAAGATGATTCTTCGCGAAAGCCATGCGCGATTCATTGGTTACGGCGCGATGCTGATGGAATCTTTCGTCGGTGTTATGGCCATGATCGCCGCTTGCGCCATGACTCCCGGCGTGTATTTCGCGATCAACAGCCCGGCTTCGATTGTAGGCGCTACGTCCGATGCGGCTGCGGCAACCATCAGCAGTTGGGGGTATCCGCTGCAAGCGCAAACCATGACCGATTTGGCGCGCGCCGTGGGAGAGCAAACTTTACTGAATCGCGCGGGTGGCGCGCCCTCGTTGGCGGTAGGCATGGCCCAGATATTTTCGAGCACCATCGGCGGGCCGCGCCTGCTGAGCATCTGGTACCACTTCGCGATCATGTTTGAAGCGCTGTTTATTCTCACCGTGCTCGATGCCGGAACACGCGTGGGCCGTTTTATGGTGCAGGAACTCGGCGGACGAGTGTGGAAGCCATTCGCCAGAACAGGTTGGTGGCCGGGAATTTTAATTTCGAGCGCGTTGATCGTCGGCGCCTGGGGATATTTCTTATACCAGGGCGTTGTCGATCCGCTAGGAGGAATCAATTCGCTGTGGCCGTTGTTCGGGATTTCAAATCAGTTGCTAGCCGCCGTAGCACTGGTGGTGGCCACCACAATTCTTTTGAAGATGAAGCGTATCCGCTGGATTTGGCTGACGCTTATTCCCATGGCTTGGTTGGTCATCATCACCATGACCGCCAGTTACCAGAAAATATTCGACCCCAATCCACGGTTGGGATTTCTCTCGTACGCAAACGCCCTCACAGCGCAAATTGCAGCGGGCAAAATTCCTGCCGCAAAAATCGCCGACACGCAACGTGTGATTTTCAACCAGCGGCTGGATGCCGTCATCACGGCAGTTTTAGCCGCGATGATCATTACTCTGATTATCGAGGCGCTGCTGCAGTGGTACCGTATCTTGAGCAGTGATCCAAAATCGGTCTTACACGAGACCGCCTACGTTGCCACATTGTGGCCTGAAAATTTTTCCGGTGCTTCGTATACCGCAACTGCCGCGGAACCCGATGCGCCTGCGATGGAGGGCTGAGCATGCATTCCGTGCAAGTCGAAGCTCCAGGTCAAGTGGAGAAACCGCATGCTATCGCATGGGCAACTTGGATAAAACGGTTGGCGACTAAGCTGTGGCTGGGAATTCGTGAATGGTGCGGCGACAGCGCCTACGAACGCTACGTGCAAGTGCAAAGAACGAAGCCTGAAAAATGTGGCCTGTTGACTCCCGCGGAGTTCTACGTGGAACGAATGAATCGCCGCTACTCTCGCCCCAACCGCTGCTGCTGAAAATTTCTGCTTGCCTGTCGCGCAAGAGCCTCCTACAATGCGGCTAAATTAGTTCCCACACCGTCATCCACCCAGGAGCGTCCTGTGAGCATTAATCAAGACAAACTCCATGAATTTTTGGGCAAAGCTATCGTAGATTTTGGCGCTACTTTTAACGCCGCACTGGTTCGCATCGGAGACAAGTTGGGCCTCTATAAAGCCCTCGCGAAAAGTGGGCCGCAAACCCCCGCCCAACTCGCCAAGGCCACGCACACATCGGAGCGTTATATCCGCGAATGGCTTAGCCAGCAGGCTGCCGGTGGATACGTCACCTATGACGCCGCGAAAGGAATGTTTCATTTAAGTGAAGAGCAAGCATTTGCCATGGCCGACGAATCCAGCCCCGTATTCCTGCCCGGCGCTTTTCAAGCGGCGCTCGCGGCCATAAAAGCGGAGGAGCAAATCACCGAGCGTTTCAAGACCGGCGAAGGCATGGGTTGGCACGAACATCACCACGAACTTTTCGTTGGTACCGAAAGATTTTTTCGTCCCGGTTACGCTGCGAATCTGATCAGCGCCTGGATACCATCGCTGAAGGGTGTGGAAGAAAAATTAAAGAAGGGCGGGCGGGTAGCGGATGTGGGATGTGGTCTTGGCGCATCTACGATCTTGATGGCCAAGTCGTACCCCAATTCTGAGTTTGTGGGCTTCGACTATCACGAGAAATCGATCGAGACCGCGAAACAGCGTGCCAACGACGCGCACGTTGCCGAGCGCATCCGCTTCGAAGTTGCCAGTGCCAAAAATTATCCCGGCCAGGATTACGATTTCGTGACTTTTTTTGATTGCTTGCACGACATGGGTGATCCCGTGGGCGCTTCCACGCATGTTCGCAGCACCCTTAAGAAAGATGGCACCTGGATGATCGTGGAACCTTTCGCTGGCGACAAGCTGGAAGACAATTTGAATCCCATTGGCCGCGCGTTTTACGGAGCGTCCACGCTGCTCTGCACGCCGGCTTCGCTTTCGCAAGAAGTGGGACTTGCGCTCGGAGCCCAGGCCGGTGAGAAACGTTTGCGCGAGGTGGTCACCACCGGAGGCTTTTCGCATTTCCGCCGCGCCACGCAAACACCGTTTAATTTAATTTTTGAAGCGCGGCCATAAAATCGGCCTGCTGCTGACCGGAATTCTGAACGTAATGAAGGTTTAATTTAAGCTCGACGCAGAACGATCAGCGTTATCTCCGGCGGTACGCCTATGCGCACCGGAGCGCCGACCGTTCCAAGACCACGATTCACGTAAATCGAGGCCATGCCAGTGGGATTTACCATGGCCGACCGTGAAACTCTGGGGGCCTCAGAGTAGCCGTCCACGCGCGAATAGCGAGGAGTATCCAACGATGGCGCAAACAGCGGCCGCTGATAAAGACCCGCGATGTAATCGGTGATGAACCGCGCCGGGCTGAGACGATGATCGAGAATCTCTACCTGAATCTGGCCGCCATGCGTGTGCCCCGCCAGCGAAAGTTCTATGCCCAATTCCGCCGCGCGCGGAAAAGAATTGGGATTATGTGAGAGCAGAATATTAGGAATGTCCCTGCGGACCAACGTCTCGACATCTGTAAGCGTTTGTTTTTTGTGGCCTGCGCTGGTGCGTTCACGTTGATAATCGACGCCGATCAGATTGAATTGAGCGCCGTTAAAGGTAAGTTGCACGTTTTCCGACCGCAACAGCTTCATTCCTGCCTGCGCAAATAGCGATTGCGCCAGGTCTTCCACACGCGCGTAAATTTCATGGTTGCCATTGCAACCCCAGGTGCCCAGCGGCGCGCGCAATTGCCGAATTTCGTCAATACAATCCTGCAACGGGTCGCTCGCGCTGGTGATGAAATCGCCGGTGACTACCGCGAGGTGCGCGCCGAGCTCGTTGGCCATGTCCACCGCGCGCCGTACCTGTGCGCGAGGCATGTAGCCGCTCAGGTGAATATCGCTTATCTGCACGATGGATAAGCCATCAAGGGCGGGATTCAGATTGGAGATCGGAATTTGCTCGCGGCGAACCTGATACTTGAGACGTTCGGCGGCATACCCATACATGGCGCCAAGGAATGGTGCGGCTCCAGCGGCGGCCGTCGCGGCACGGAAAAAATAACGCCGCCCCGGATCGCGGAGTTGTTCCACACTCGCGGCGCTCGAGGGGCTAACGCTGGATTGCGATGGCCCGGGGGCCGGTTGCGCGTGACGGCTCCTGCGGATTCTAGTCCACAAGAGGTCCACACCCCGCACAAGTTTTACAGCCAGGAAGCCAAAAACCGCGCTGAAAAACCACAAGCCTACCAACGCAGGAAGAATTGTGCCCCGCGGTATCAGATGACGATGACCCATGCGTACACCATCTACAAACGCGGAGGCCACCAGAAATATCATGGTCAGCCACAACAAGCGTGCCGCCACGCGCAGCCACTGGCTACGAAAGTCAGCCGTGGAGCGCCAGATGGCGCGATGCCAGAAGCGCTGTGAGAAGAACAATAATGACAAAACACCCGCAGTAATTACGAAACGAACCACAAAAAAAGCCCAGTTCACGAATATAATTCCTCGGCTACCTAACCTGATTGTAACACGCCGCTTTTATCGGACTTGTAACGGTACACGAGGTAGTTTCGGGAGTAAGATGTGGGGCCAAAGCCCAGCGTCCCGGCTGGGTATTTGTCGAAAATCGGAGGATATGCATGACAAGAATAATGAAGATAGCAATTTTGTTGTTGTTGTTTACGGGGTTGTGTGGACGGCCGTCATTCGCGCAGCAAAAAAGCGATGCTTCGAAGGCCATGCCCAGTAGTTCGCAGATCGTGGTAGCGCAATGGAATGAAATCGGACGAAAGTTGATTGCCATGGCGGATGATTTTCCCGAAGACAAATACGATTTCAAACCTACGCCACCAATGCGCAGTTTCGCTGAGCAGCTGCTGCACGTCGCGGGGTCGATGGAGTACTTTACCGGTCCAGTTCAGGGAAAAACGCCAAGCCAGGAAAGTGAAAATCCCTCGCGCGCCACCTACAAAACCAAGGCGGACGTCGTGGCCTTTGTGAAAAAGGAAGTCGAGGATGGCGCTGCCGCGATCAAAGCAAAAGGCGATAAAGGCATGGCTGATTTGATCGC
>DATBBY010000171.1:0-47440 GCA_036270765.1 Candidatus Acidiferrum sp. | reverse complement strand
GCCAGATGCCCACGATATCTCGGGCCGACAACCGGGCGCTGGGCGCCTCTCTAACCCAGGTACTTCCACTGCGACCATGATTCCTGCAGGCTCTGATGAGGGCGCCGGCAGACGAAGAAAGTAAGGTGGGACTCTTCCGGGATTGCGTACTTCACCGAGAGGCTCGCTGCGGGCGTGACTTCGTCATAAAACTGAAGTAACTGATGTTCGCTAAACCCGACGGCAACGACAACTTGGCCTCTCGTCGCGCCAGGTCCCCACAAACCGTACTGGTTGTGACCGCTAATGGCTCGCGGCAATCCCAGTTTCGAGCCGAAATAGTCTACTGCGGACGCTTCCCCATAGTTGTAGGCCAGCACGACCGCCTGGGCGCGCTCAGCATCGGGCAGCGCCTTGTATACGCCTGCCACCGCGCGGACCTGTTCTTGCCAGCCAAACATGTCCGCGAAAATCTGCGGCAACTCGCTCACCGGCACGTTTTCCACGCGAATTGAATCCACGTCCCAGAATCGCGTGTAGCGAATGGTAGCTTCGACCGGAAGTATTGGCATCGCCAGCGGAGCCGCAATCAGTCCGCCGATCAATAAGGGCACTGCCACTGTGGGTCGTAACCAGGCCCCTACTCGAGGAACCAACCGCAGTTCAATCCAAACAGAGCCAGCGGCCAGCAGCATGATGTACGCCGGCGCGAGGTAATAGATCTTTCCGTGCAGGATGAGCATCTCTGCCAAAACGGTGAAATACGCCCAGGCCAGTACGGCATACTTTTTCCCGAGCGGATCTCGCAGCAAAAAATACAGGCCAGCGATCCAAATGGGTGTAGCCAAGGGATGTGTCAGCAAAGTTTGTTGCCAAATGTATTCCCACGGTGAGACAACGACATACTTCGTACCCATCACCGCGTGAAACAGCGCCGATGTTGGCCAGCCGTAGTGAATTTCCCAAAGCAAATTAGGCAGGAAGCAAAGGAACACGATTCCGACTCCCAGCCAAATCCACGGCTGCCGAAAATGCTTCCGCGCGGAGGTCGCCAGGAGCCCGACCGCAATTCCCGAGCAGAAAAAAAACATGGAGTGTTTGTTCAAAATTCCAAGGCCGGCAATGAGTGCGCACAGCATCCACAGCTTTGGACTTCCCCCATTCAGAATGCGCAGCACAATCGCTGCACACGTCATCCAAAACACCGGCTCAAACGCATTCATGGAAAAGAAACTGTCAAACGTCAGGTAGATCGGAGCAAGTAATACACAAAATGCGGCAAGAAATTGCGCGTACTTCCCGCCCCTCAGCTCCCGAGCCATCCAACCACCGAGAATTACCTTGGCCGCAGCCGCCAGCGCCGGCAAGAAGCGCAAGGCTAAGAGCGAATCGCCCAGGAATGTTCGGCTAACACGGGCAAGCAATGGAGCGAGAGGTGCGTGGTCGACATAGCCCCAAGCCAGATGCTGTCCGCAAGCGGCATAATAAAGTTCGTCACGAAAATATCCAAACCGGCCGCTAAACCCCACGTGAAGAGCAAACGCAACAATCGCTAACGCGTACACCGCCGCACTCAGCGGTGCCGAAGCGGAGCGATCCCTTTCACCTCGCTCCATCGGGTCGCCGGATGAAATGGTATGCGCTCCAATCGCCAGCGCCGGTGTCGATGAGACGATTTCATCGGGTATTGGGTCCATAGGTTCCGATTGCACATTTTGAGTTGTCGCAAAACCAAAGACCATTGCCAACTGGCATAAATCGCAGATCACCTATGGAAAGTAAATCAGTTCTATGGAAGTTGTCAGCAAACTCCGAACCAATTGCCCAAGTGCCGATGACCAGGCACAAAGAACTTTTGCGTTGACTGATTTGCGTCGAACCGTTGCTTAGGTGCCTGGTCGGAAGGATACTGACTGCATCGCTTCAAGTCTCCCCAGAACACACATTCTGTTAGGCATCGTTGAATTTCAGCACGCTTTACAAGGGTGCTTACGAAAATGGAGGAACACACCTTGACGAAAGTCCGCCGCATGCTGACGGTCCTGTCCGCCATGTCCGTTATCGTCCTCACCGGACAAGTCGTGCACGCGCAAGACAAGCCCAAACCACTAATAGGTTTTTCCTTCGAAGCTATGAAGGGAGAGCGTTGGCAGACGGACCTGAATTCCTTTGAGGCGCGGGCTAAAGAGCTAGGGGCCGAGGTAATCTCCCGCGACGCCGATGGAGACGATGATCGTCAGTTGCAACAAGTGAAAGATATGATCGAGGCAGGCATCAAAGTGCTGGTTTTATTGCCTCACACTGACACCCTGGCCAGCCGGATGGTGGACGCCGCGAAAGCGGCCAATGTGAAGGTGATTAGTTACGATCGTCTGGTCCTGAACAGCGATGTCGATCTCTACGTGAGTTTTGACCGGCTTGAGATCGGCAGGATGCAAGCGGAATATTTAATAAAACGTGCGCCCAAAGGGAATTATGTGCTGATCGCGGGTTCTCCAAATGACCAGGGTGCGAAAACTCTGCACGACGCACAGATGAACGTTCTGCAGCCCTATATTAATCGTGGCGACATCAAGGTTATCGCTGACGCGTATACCAAAGACTGGCTGCCTTCCGAGGCCTACCTTACGATGTTGCAGGCAATTAATTCCGCACAGGGCAAGATCGCTGCTGTTCTCGCTTCCAATGACGGACTGGCCAGCGGCGCGATTCAGGCCCTGCGCGAACGTCATCTCGCTGGCAAAGTGGCGATCTCCGGTCAAGACGCGGATTTGGCCGCTATTATATGTATCGCCGAAGGCACGCAGACGATGACTATCTACAAGCCCTTCACAAACGAAGCCGCAAGAGCGGCAGAGGAAGCGGTTCGGCTGGCGAAGGGCGAAACAACCCACGCAGATCGCACAACCAACAATGGCAAGATCAAGGTCCCCACCATCATGCTGAAGCCACTGGTCGTGACCAAAGACAATATCAAAACAACGGTGGTCAGAGATGGCTTCCAGACCTTAAAAAGCATCAACCAGGGATTGCCTGAAGACCAGCGGATCAAGTAAGACACCTTCCTCTATAGCGTGTCAGAAATACGCGGCGCAGACTTCCTCGAGGCGAATTCCGAAGTGGAATTCGCTCCCGTTGAAACTGCGCCGCTTCTGGATGGCGTGCGCCAGCATTTGAGCTGTTGTGTTCCTGCACCTGGCGTTTGCAGGAGCTCGGATGGCGTTTTCTCAGCGACCTGAAGTCTGAACCGCTATAGACATTCTGTTGTCGCTAACCTGGGTAGCAGGTTCGGTTGGTGATACGCCCTTGTGACGGACTTCCTTAGCTGCCGGATTTTTTTCTTTAGGCGTAAAGTAGGTGAACGTAAGTCCCAGTTCCGGCGCCTCGAAAGTCTTAATGGCATGTACGTCCGAGATGTCTACCACATCTAGTTGCGCGCGACTCGAGACAGCGCCAGTGTCGTACCCAAGAGCCGCAACAATGACATTGGCTTTTCCGCCGCGAATATAAAGCGTGTAGGGAAAAGTCTTCGATTCCAGGGTAAAGCTGTAGTTGCCTGCGGGCAAAGTAACTCCTCCCCAGTAAGTCTCAAATGGCAAGGTAAACTTGCCCTCGAAAGCATTTTGCGCGTTGCCGGCGCTGGCCAAAATTCCCAGTGCCAGAGCGGCAAAAGCCAACTTGCTAAGTATTTTTCGAAATCGAACTGCACTCATATCAAATCTCCTTGTTATTTCTAGTTTAGTTCCGCCGAAATATTGAGCGGCTGCCTCTTCGAGGTTGATAGAGGCCAGAAAATGTCCCTGCTGGCGGCTCTCTTCAATGCGTATTGTGCTTGGCGGGAAGGCGCGGGTTGTCGCGGAGACGCAAAAACGTTGTTAACTCGTGGTCAAGAGTTCACCCATTGCGCGCTGGACTGAACGGTACAAAACGTCGAATGTTTACATCGGAAGAATGGCGGATTCAGCATTTCGCTCCAGGTACCGGAACATTGCTGGTGATAGTGGCGTCTAACTAAATATGCAAAAACGTTGGAGAGTGGTTTTGCCTGTTATCGGCATCATCATTTTCAGCGTGGTGAGCTACCACTCTATGCGGGTAGACCGGAAAACCTCGAGCAGGTATTTCTGGTGGTCATTAATTCGGTTAGATTCCGACCCCTCGAACAGACGCTACTGGCGCGCGGTACCTTGCCAGGACAGCAAAGAAAACTGCTGGGAACTCCAAACCAGATGGGTTGACCCTGGTCTGCTCGAACAATTCCTCATACTATCTGCACTTCCCGCATTCGCCGTTGGTGGGTTCGCTGTACGGAACCTCGGAAGGATGGGCATCAATCAGGTTTCAAGCTTCATGTTCCTGATGCCGGTGTTGATTTGCGTGTGGTATTACCTCATCGGCTGGCTGCTCGACCGCTGGATTTCTAAACGCTCGCGTTTGAGTACCGCAACTCCTGAGTAACGCCAAAACGGTAAATGTGAAGTTTGCCAGAAAAGATATGTGCCCGATGGCGAGCCATTTTACTATTCTCTTCAGTGCTGCGCCGCGAGTGGCAACGTCGCAGGATATTTTTGCCAAATGAAAAGGAGAACCCATGAGCCGATTCTTGAGTGTTTGCTTGCTTGCAGCCTGCGGGACCGTCTCGATTCTGGCGGCCGCTCATCCTCCGCAGAACACTTCGATGGCTGGCGACCGGGCTAATGCCTCGAAAGCCACAATCGAGGGTTTGGTTCGGGATGTTGCCTGTCCCATTCAGAATCTCGATTCAAGTGCGACTCACTTAAGCCTCAAGTGCCTCACGGAATGCGTGAGGGGTGGTTCGCCACTCGTTATTCTGACCAAGGATGGTCTCCTGTATTTCCCCATCTCCGCCAAAATGCCCGACACGGATCAGCGGCAGCAACTCATGCCATTTGTCGGCAAATACGTGCGGGCTAGCGGGACCGTATTTGAGCGGACAGGGACGCACGCGATTGTGATCACCGAGATTAAGGAAATGAAAGAAATCCACTTGATCATAGATGGGCAGTAACTCACGCGACGCGTAATTCATGTGTTCGGCTAAACCCTGAAGATTTTCTGCAATTCGGTTATCCTTCGGTCATGGACCCAATCTTCAAAGGCGCGATCCCAGTTCTTCCTGCCGCCGACACAACGGAATCCCTGAAGTGGTGGATTGAAATCTGTGGGTTCAAGGAAACTTTTCGCGATACCACGCCACCGAACTCGCGGGAATCAGCACACCCAGTCTCTTGGTAAACCATATGCCCCCTCGCACAACCAGAAAAAGCTATAGGCTTCGAGCTCAGATAGAACTATGGTTGGCATTCTCGTTGCCACCCAACTGCTTGTCGCATCAGAAACCGAAGGCGTCGTCACGACAAAAACGTGAATCAGCGAAAAAAGAGAACCCCAAGAGCCTCCCTACATTACATGGGCTGGAGAACCGGGCACAAATCTTTGCTCCCTCCAGTCGCGGAGAGTTTTTTTCCTTGACTCTCCCCTGCTATAGAACGCCGTAACCGTCCATGGATTTCAAGTTTCCGGTTACGCGTGCCGGTTCAAGGGGTCGACGCAACACCGCCGAATCGTTTGATCAGACAGCACTTCTCCTGGAGAACCGACTGAACCGCGTCTGTGGTACGTTTGCACAATGATTCATTCATTTTATCGGCGGTTTCAGGAAATCGCATTCTTGTGCGGGGCTTCTTGTTCTTGCGTAGGGAAAGAAAGCAGTCCCCCAATAATCAGTTTTTGCGATTTGCTCAATAATCCAGAACGCTACAACATGAAGGAAGTAGCAGTCAGGGCGACCTACAAATATGGCTATGAGTGGTCGTACCTCTACTGTTTAAGTTGTATGGACAAGGGCAGGGTTTGGCTGGAGTTTCCGTTCGAGCTTGATGCCTCCGCTACAAAAGCCTTGAAGCGCGGGCCGAAGGGCGCAGGCACTGTCAACGTGACGGTTCAAGGCACTTTATCAAATGCGGAAATTGCGGGCACCAAGGCGCCTATCCTTTCAAATTCGTCGGCATTAAAGCTAGCAATGTGGCTGTAGTAATCAAAGGAATGAAGTCGCGAGATGAAGAGCAAACAGCCGAAAAGCAGTGGGCTTGCGGCGGAACGAACCCAAAGTAGAAAGGCCTTATTTCTCAAAGGTCCTTCTGATTAACGCCCTACTCGGAGACTAGACTGACCCGCGACGAACCTTGGGGTACTCCAGGCGAATTAACGCTTATTTTCGTTCAAACCGCCGACAAACATAACCGCCAGCAAGCTGCCGATAGCAAAAACAAGTGCAATAACAATCATTGGATCGAAGGGCGAATTGCCTGAAGCTGTGCCTGAAGCAGCGCCTAAAGAAGTCCCGCTGTCTGCGCCAATGCAAGCCCGGGCGAAACAATCGCCAGCGCCCAGGCACACCCAAACTGCAAGAGCGTGCCCGCTAACCAGAATTTTGAGTTTTTCATCCGCACAGTAATATTCCAGCAGAGCAGGGAACGCAACACGCCCAGTTATAGAGTGGGTCGATTTCCGATTACCCCCTTCTCGGGAGCTAGCACCTGCACTGTCAGTTCTGACAGTTCCGTGTTTGGCGTTTTTGCGAAAGCATGACTTTGCTTTTCGTCGACTAAACAAAAGGCAGGTTGCACACGCCGAGTTCAATGGGTGCAACATGTGGTTCGGTGGTAACCGTGGTATTCGCCCATGGTGGAACGGGGAGTCAGATGATCAAGAAGAGCACGGCCGCCGCTCTGGCCCTGAGCGGGTTACTTTTCGGCGGCGAAGCGTTGTTCGCTCCGAATAACGCAGCCCAGACAGCGCAACCCGTGGCCGGCCGCGAGAACGCATCATCCGTCGATCAAGAGATCGCCATGCTGAGGTCAGACCTGCGGTCCACCCGAAAGCAAGTTATCGCCGCCAATATGAAGTTGACCGACACCGAAGCGGAGAAGTTCTGGCCGACCTACAACCAATACGTCACCGAGTTGGTGAAGATCAACGACGCGAAATACGCTCTCATTAAAGAGTATCTGCAAAACACAAACTTAACCGACGAGCAGGCCGATAGCCTCTCGAAGAGATGGCTCTCGGTGGATGAATCCGTCATCCAACTCCGGCTCAAATACATTCCCATCTTCCGTAGTGCGCTGTCGGCCAGAGGCACGGCGCAATTCTTTCAACTCGACCGGCGCGTTCAAATGATGATCGATCTGCAATTGGCAAGCTCGATTCCGCTGATTGAGCCTTAGCTGGCCGGAGTGCCAAAGATGAGAAAGGGTTCAAGTATCTGCTAAGAAGGTATGCTGTGGCCCGCCCAGAAACGAGTTTATAAGCTGATCGAACCTCGGCGGGTAGATGGCGATAACCGCCGGTAACAACGGATTTTTCACCCTCGATGATGAACTCAGTGCCTGATTAAACGCGCAAAACGAGCTAGTGAAATTTCTGGTCCGATAATCATACTTACCGTTGCAGCGCTTAAGACTGCAGTCGTCAGGGCGTTCGCTAGGCCGCCACGCGATTCACCACCTTCCGCGCTGCCAGACCAATCATCAGCCGCGAAATCCCGGTCATAAGCAGGTTCACTCCCACCAGTGTCCCGATCGCCCACACCGAACTCGATGGCCAGTGCAGCCAGATCAGCCCACCCAGCAGCAGCGTGATCAGCGCATTCACCATTAGCCAACTCGAACCGCCTTCGCCGCGCGTCCTGAAATACGCGATGACTTCGAACACGGCCTCCGTCAGGATGATCACACCCAAGAGCAATGTTAGCGTTCCAAGCCCCAGCAACGGGTGCGTCAAAAAGTAAAATCCCCCCACGATGTACACAATTCCGATTAGCACTTGCCAGATTACCCGCCCCGCTCCACCTCCGCTGAACGCCGCAACCAAATGAGCCAGGCCGCCAAAAATCAGCAGCCAGCCCACCAGAATCGTTACCGCTAACCCCGCAACTCCCGGCTCAATAATCGCCAACATCCCCAGAAGGATGAACACCACCCCCATGCCAAGCAACCAGCTACTCACTTTCTTGATGATCGTACCCGTTCCACGCAATCCCTCGGTTGGACTTGCTGTCGCCATCAGTCACCTCCACTCGCGCCTACTTATCAGAATCTGCCGCTCGCCAGACGGAGCACTGCGGATAAAGGACCTCGGGCGGAAACGCGCTCATTCTACTCCCAAAATTCCTCACCCCACCACGCATTCGTCTTCAAATGAGCCGCACCTTAGCCCCGCCAACGGACCAAGATCCACCTCAGTTTTTCGCAACATTTGCGCAAACCAGCACAGGTCCTGAATGCAACACCTTATTGGAGACTGAATTGACCGCGACGAACTCTAGGGGATATTCCAAGCGGGCTAACGTTTATTTTCGTTCAAACCGCCCACAAACGAAACCGTCAGCAAGCTGCCTATGGCGAACACCAGAACGATGACAATCATGGATCGAAGGGCCTCGCGCATCAAGGTTGCATGCCAGGCTCCATCGTAAGTCTCGTAGTATCAACGCAACATTACCCAGACGCTTCAAAAGTGTGAAAGTACTTGGACAAGGAGATACACATTTTGTTCTAGGATTTAGGCCCGGCGGCCCTGAGTGGTACCGGCTCCGCTAATAAAGGTCACTGCGACGAGCGTTAAGATCGAAGCGCTGATTAAGAATACGATCATCGGGTCCCCCGGTGGGCTTGGCCAACCCCACGCAAGGTCATGGTAATGGCGAGCTTAACTTCAGTGAATACCCCTTCCTGCTGACTCCCTGACGTGGCAATCCTGCGTTACAGTACCGGTACTTTTTGAGCCGTGATTTCGCGATCACGTCTTGCTCAACCTTATCGACCCGTCCGAAGTATGAATCACCAGCGGCTGCCCCCCGCCATTCATCTTCCCGTGTATCTGCGAATTGCTGAAGCTACCTTCCACCGTCACAGGCATCCCCAGGCTGATGTGCCCATCGCCGGTGCTCGCATCAATATTGGCCTGCAAATCCCCAGGCAGCGTCATGTCCACGCTTCCGTCGCCGGTGTGGATATTCCACGGCGCATTCATTCGTGAACCGTTGCTCACCCGCGCCTCTACGCTTCCGTCCCCCGTCCTGATATTCAACCCGTCGAACCGCCCCTCAAGCTTGATGTGCCCGTCCCCTGAATCCGCAGTCACCTTGCCGTCCAGCCCACGCGCTTCAATGCTGCCGTCTCCGGTTCGCATCTTAATCTCGCCCTTGAGTTGGTTCACGTTGATGCTTCCGTCGCCGGTGTGCAGATCAATCGTCCCACTCAGATCATTGGCCTTCACCGACCCGTCACCCGTCGAAACGGTAATGTTCCCATTCACCGAAGAAGCCTCTACCGCGCCATCTCCGGTCGAAACCTGCAAATCGCCGGACTTAGGCATGCGCACTTCGACGTGCAGGGTCCTGCCGTGCCCGCCCCACGAAAATCCCCAATGCCCACTCACTCGTGCCACCAGTTCGACCCTGTCTCCGTCCTGCCGCGTATCCACTCGCAAATTTCTGTTCAATTCATAGCCCTGATATTCCACGCGGAACTGCACTTCTTTATTGTCTCCACTAGTGACCCGCACGCTGCCATCATTAGTATCCACGCGCACAGTCGCACGCCCATTCACCGTAAACGATTTCGTCACGTCTTCGGCCCAGGTGCTAGGCGTAGCCGCGGCAATCGTCAGCAGCATCGCGCCAGCCATCGCCAGCTTGCCCGCTGCCCGATAACCCGCATTCGAAAGTCGCATCATTTTTGGAATCCTCCGTGAAACGTAACCAAGTCGCTGTTTATACCGCTGGTGTCGGGCCGTTACTGCCTATATCGTCTTGCCATATTAGGATACGAGCCCTCGCCGCCATAAGTTCCGTGGAGTCGGCAGGCCCCCTCGAATCCGACAACCTGCAATCTTGCACCAGTTCGAACTCGCGTTGACGAACTGCGCTTCCACCCGTAACATGACTGCACCAAACGCGCCCACAAATGATCGGCCACACTGTATCCCACTACCGCATCGTTGAAAAATTAGGCGGTGGCGGCATGGGCGTAGTCTACAAAGCCGAAGACACCGAGCTGGGCCGCTTCGTCGCGCTGAAATTTCTCCCCGAGGATGTCTCCCAGGACCCGCAATCCCTCGAGCGCTTTCGCCGCGAAGCTCGCGCCGCCTCCGCGCTGAACCATCCCAACATCTGCACCATTTACGAAATCGGCAAGGACGCCGATCACACTTTCATCGCCATGGAATATCTCGATGGCTTAACCCTCAAACATCAGATCGCGGGGCATCCTCTCGACATCGAAAAGCTCTTGCCGCTGGCCATCGAAATAGCCGACGCCCTCGACGCCGCGCACCGGCAGGGAATTGTCCATCGCGACATCAAGCCCGCCAATATTTTCGTCACCCAGCGCGGTCACGCCAAAATTCTCGATTTCGGTTTGGCAAAAGTCAGCCGTGCAACAAGTTCGGTCACCACCCTGGCCACCGAACAAATGGCCACCATGGATTCGCAGGATTTAACCAGCCCGGGTAGCACCGTCGGCACCGTCGCCTATATGTCCCCCGAGCAAGTTCGCGGCAAGGAACTCGACGCCCAAACCGATCTTTTCTCTTTTGGCGTTGTGCTTTACGAAATGGCCACCGGCGTCTTGCCGTTTCGCGGCGACACCAGCGGCGTAATCTTCGACGCCATCTTAAATCGCGCGCCCACGCCGCCGCTCAGATTGAATCCCGATTTGCCCGCCAAGCTTGAAGAGCTCATCAACAAAGCTCTCGAGAAAGAACCCAACCTCCGCTGCCAAAGCGCCGCCGAAATGCGCGCCGATCTTGAACGCCTCAAGCGCGATACCAGTTCCGGGCGTATGGCCATCCCTAATCCCGACTCGGCCTCTGTCGCTTCTGACTCAGGCTCTCGTCGAACAGCTTCCGTTCAACCCGTAACCGAACGCCCCGCATCCCGAAAATTTTTATTACCACTCATCGCTTCCGTCGTTCTGATCGCGGCTCTGTTGTCAGTGCTTTACTGGCGAGGCACCTTCCATTTCGGAATGGCCGCCACCGCATTTCAAAATCCATCCATCTCCATCCTTACGTCCTCCGGCGACGTCATCCAGGCTCGCATCTCGCCCGACGCCCGGTACCTCGCGTATGTTTCCAATCAACACGGCCAATTCAGTCTCTGGGTTCGCCAGATCGCAATTAACAGTGCCGTTCAAATTATCCCCCCAAGCAACCGCGCAATAAGCGACATCGCATTCACCCCGGACGGCAATTTTCTCGACTACACCATCAGCGCCTACGGCGAGGCATCCGCCAAGTTGTATCAAATCCCTGTCCTCGGCGGCACCCCGCGCCGGTTGTTGGACTCTTCCAACGGCACCATTACTTTCTCGCCGGATGGCTCCAGCATGGCCTATACCTCTCTGGACCTCGCCACCAATGAAGTCGCTTTAATGATCTCCAAGACCGACGGCACCGGTGCCCGCAAACTCGCCACTCACCAAGCCACTTTCCAATACGGGTTCTTTAATATTCTGCGTTGGTCACCTGGAGGGAAATTCATCGTCGCGCACCTCACCGATCCCAACGAGCCAAACGGTTTATCCGGCACGCTGGTTAAAGTCGACGTCGCCACCGGTGCTCAGGAACCCATGCCCGGCAGGCACTGGCGATTACTCCACGACTTTGTTTGGCTCCCTGACGAAAGCGGTCTGATTCTCGCGGCGCAAGACAAAACCGCTGTGCCCGCACAAATCTGGACCCTCTCCTATCCAGGTGGAGTCGTACGCCGAATCTCCAACGACATCAGCGATTATTTATCCGTCGCTCTCTCCGGTGACGCTCGCACTATCGCCGCGGTGCAGAGAAACTTGACCAGCGACCTTTGGACTGCCCCCGCCAGTAACCCCGACGCCAGCCGCCAGATTACTTTTGGCCGCACAGAGGGTACCAATGATTTCGCAATCACTCCGGACAATCACATCGTTTACACCGCCAACCATGCCGGCAACTGGGATTTATTCATCTCCGATTTTGACGGCGCCAACGCTCGCCAGCTTAGTTTCGATAATCGTTATCACACCTCGCCCAGCGCATGCGACGACGGCAGCACCGTTATATTTGGCAGCAACTCTGCCCAAGGCGATCGTGTCTGGAAAATTGATCTGCGTACAGGCGTTTCTTCAGTATTAACCAACGGTCCGAGTGAGAGTTTTCCGATGTGCACAGTAGGGAACTGGATTTTCTACTTGGAACAAGGCAACGGCTCTAGCTTTGTCTTCAAACTACCCCTTGCCGGAGGCCCACCCGTCCGCCTTTCTGATCTCTCCGCCTTCAGCCCCCCATTTCCTTCCATGGATGGTCGCCATGTCGCTTTCGCCAGTCCCGGCAAAGATGGCAAGGTCTTCCTCGCCGTGGTCTCTGCGGAGAATGGCGCGCTCGAGGCCCAACCAACCATTCCTGACACTCTTGATCACACGTCGAACGCCGTCTCGTGGGTGCCCGACAACCGCTCTATGGCTTTGTCGGACATTCGAAACGGCACACCAAACATCTGGTCCCTGCCTGTTCTCGGCAACGCCCCCGGGCGCCAACTGACGCATTTCACTTCCGGTCAGGTCTGGGCCTTCCATTACACCAGCGACGGCAAATCCGTGGCCATGGCTCGCGGCAACAATCAAAGCGACGTCGTCCTGTTTACCGCCGCCAAGTAGCAGCGTCACCGTCCGCGGGTGGCACACCCTTAAGTTACTAGAGGACTTTGGGTGGCCTACCTTTGCGGATTTTTGCAAAGGGTGGGCGCTTCTCTCCGATTCCTTTTTTCTAGCATCGAGCTTCAATATGAAACGCCTTGGCCGTCACTGCTCACGTTAAATATTTCTGCAGCGTGTCCCAATAGTGCGTCTTCCACCCATCCGCAAGATGTTGCCCTAAACCCTTGGGAAAACCAGTGTGGTCAAAAATAATCTTGGTTTCTGAACCTTGCTCAACAAGTTCGAATCTCGCAATCGAGTACCACCCCGGCTCCCAGTCCACCACGCGCCACGCCTGCACGATCCGTTCACTCGGTACTAACTCCAGGTGTCTGCCCACGATGTGTCCACCGAAAATAGTAAACGTGCCGCCCACCTGCCTGCTAATTTCCGTTGGCTTCGCGCCGAGAGCCTTGCCATCCTGCATATCAGCGCTGAATCTTTCGACCTTATCGAACTGCTGAGTCTCCGTCAGCGCCTCATAGATCCGCTTGCGGCTCGCTTTAAAAACAGGCTCTTGATGAATCGCTCCCGCTGAATGAGAAACCTCGTCCTCGGGCCGACCGCACACCTGCGATGGGGAAAACGCCAAGCCACCCGCCGCGATAACCGCGCACGTAATGGCTTGCCGACGCGACGGCATAGCCTCCCGCACCGCCACGATAGCCTCTTTCATATTTCCTCCCATTTTAAATTTGTAACTGTAACTGGTTGGACGTGGTATCGGATAAAACCACGCTAGCGAGCCTTATTCAAGGCGATAAATATCTGCGCAAACGTTATGAAAACGAACGGTCCACGCCGCGACGGAAACACATCACTACATCTTCGCCGCGGATTTTTTGTCGGAGTTTACCGCGGGTGCAGTTAGTTTCGCAGCCCCCGGTTTCGGTCGCAATGCCGCCAGAAACTGCTCAACCGGCAGAGTATTGATCACGTCCGACTTCTCCAGCCATCCGCGTCGCGCGGTCGCCACACCGTGGCGAATGAATTGCAGATGCAGCGAATTGTGCGAGTCCGTGGAAATCACCACCTTCACGCCACGTTGTTTGCACATCCGCAGATACACATCTTTCAGGTCCAGCCGGTCTGGATACGAATTGCATTCCATGGCGACGCCATGCTTTGCGCAAGCATCCAGAATCTTCTCCATGTCGTAATCCAATTCGTCGCGCTTCAAAATCATGCGCCCCGTCGGATGTGCGATGATTTGGGTGTACGGATTTTCGATGGCCGCTAGCATCCTCTCTGTCATCGCCGCGCGTTCCAGGTTAAAAAACGAGTGAATCGAGCACACCACCACTTCTATCTGGGCGAGAAATTCGTCGGCGTAATCCAGCCGCCCATCCTTCAAAATATCCACTTCCGACCCGGCCAATACCCGTATTCCCAGTTTCTTCTTGTTCACATCGCGCAAAGTTTTCAGGTGCTCTACCAGCCGCTTTTCATCCAGTCCATTGGTAATCGTCAAGGATTTGGAGTGATCTGTGATCGCGATGTATTCGTGTCCAAGGTCCCGCGCCGCTTCCGCCATCTCTTCAATCGTGTGGCGGCCGTCGCTGGCCGTAGTGTGCATCTGCAAGTCACCCTTGATATCTTTCAGCTCCACAAGCTTTGGCAGCCGATGTTCCGCGGCAGCTTCGATCTCCCCGCAATTTTCCCGCAACTCCGGCGCGATAAAATCCAACTTCAATTTGGCGTAAATTTCTTCTTCGGTGCGTCCCGCCACCCGTTTCCCGGATTTCAGCGTGGTCATCGCGTACTCATTCAGCGTGTAGCCCATATCGATAGCCCGGCCGCGCAGCTTCACGTTGTGCTCTTTCGACCCCGTAAAGTAAATCAGCGCCGCGCCATAACTATTTTTTTCAATGAGCCGCACATCCACCTGCAGCCCGCTGTCCAGCGTGAAGCTCACCTTGTTGCCGCCCTTCGCCAGCACTTGATCGATTCGCGGGTATTTCAAAATGTGCTCTGCGATCACATCGATCTTTTCCTGCGAAGTGTGGCCTTCCGCCAGAATCAACAGAAAATCCAGATCCCCAATCGTCTCCTTGCACCGCCTCAAGGAGCCCGCCGACGTGATGGATTCAATTCCAGTACCGACCTTCTTGATGTAATCAATTATTTCCGCTGCCGCAGGCTCCGCCTTGTCCGTTCTGAATCTTCCAGTGGCACGCTTGTGCACTTCCACAGCCTTTAAAATATTCTGTTCGGTCTTTTCACCGAAGCCCGGCAAATCCCGCAGCTTGCCCTCTTTCGCCAGCCGTTCCACATCCGCGACCGTCGCCGCCTGAAAAGTCGACCACAAAAACGCCACCTTCTTCGGTCCTAGCGATTGCAATTGAATTACTTCCAGAAGGGTAGGAGGGAACTTCTTCAACAATTTCGCGCGCAACGAATAATCGCCAGTCTTCAAAATCTCCAGGATATGTTCCGCCATGCGATCGCCGATTCCCGGCAATTCCGTCAATTTGTCGGGGTCCTGCGCGATCTGTTCGATGGAGTCATGCATCCCGCCAATTAATTCAGCGGTCTTCTCATAGCTGCGGTAGCGCCCGATAATCGCGCCATCGATCTGCAGCAGTTCCGCCGTCTCCCGCAAAATGCGCGCCACCGTCTTGTTGTCCATCCCCACATTGTAAATCCATCAGGGCCTAACGAGACACAGAGGGTGGTCTTACAAGGTGATTGGATGACGTTGTCGGCTCGAACTCCCGAGTAGCGAGGGTGCCCCACCCTGGTTTCTGAGGGTGGGGCTTGTAACGTGGGATCACCGCGAACTTAAATCCCGAAGCATGTGTAGGCCGCTAGAAATTTTGTCGTCATTGCGCAGTCGGGACCCGCAAAAGTGGTGACGTGCTTGACGTTTATGAACAATTCAGCAATTGGCGCACACAGGCCGGTCCGTGGCGCGAATCCAGCCCGTTCTCAAAAACATGTTGAAAAGCTAGCGTGAGCCAGAAATCGCGCGTGGACTGCTTCGATGGGGACGCGTCGCCGCCAGGCCTCGCCACCTGTGGCAAAAGATCCCTGAACTATGTTAGCGAAGATTAACTATGCGCCGGTTTTCGATACGTTGGCAGCTTGCGGCCCTTTCGGTCCCTGCACAATCTCAAATTCCACCGGGTCCCCTTCTTGCAAAGTGCGATAGCCCTCGCCGCTGATCGCTGAATAATGCACAAAAACATCTGGACCGTCATCCCGTCCGATAAACCCATATCCTTTCGAGTTGTTGAACCACTTGACTATTCCTTGCACTAGGACGCCCTCCTGGCTCAGACCCAAATGTTTCATTTCTTCCTCCACGTCGACACCCCTGCGTCGACGTCATAAAATAATTTGCGCGGAGTGTATCAGAATGAGTTGATGCGTCAAGAGGAGACTGAGATGTACTGTGCTCGAAAAGCTAAATAGTCCATAAATTTGACATTAATAGTTATTAATCTCCGCTGGCTAAGAACCGAATGTAGTACAGCAAACCAGCGATGGTTTTGCCGTCGCGGATGATTCTTTTCTGAATCATTTGTTCCAGTTCCTTGCGATCGTACGCTCGGCTCTCGATTCTCTCGTCCTTCTCGGGCTGTGCTATTCCTTCGCTTAAGCCCTCCGCCAGCAAAATAAACATTTTCTCTTCCAGAAATCCCGGCGACGGATAAAAGTCCAGAAAAATCCTGAAGCGTTTCGCACGGTATCCCGTTTCTTCGATCAACTCGCGCGCCGCCGCTTTGCGGGGACTCTCTCCTTCATCAATGCGCCCGGCAACCAACTCCCAAAGAAACGCTCTCGCGGCATGCCGGTACTGCCGGATCAACAGCACTCGCCCATCTTTCAGAACAGGCAGCACCACCACCGAGCCAGAATGGGTAATCACTTCTCTGGTGGTTCGCACTCCGCCAGGCTCGATCACTTCATCTCGGCGGATTCCAAACACTGGCCCGCTATAAATAGTTTTGCTGCGAAGGATGCGCGCCTTCTCCGCCTTGCGCTTTGCCATGTCTTCTCCGTTTCTACGCTGACAATCATAACTGACTGCCCAAGTTATGCAGCTTCGCTGCCTTCCAAATACTTTCAAGGATTTCCGGGCAACCCGCCCACAATTGCGCCCCTTGCAGCCCCCGCCTATACTTAGCGCAGCTTCATGACGGGACGTGTTCTGCCTTTCAAATCTAAATCTGTCGCTGTAACTTTGCCCACATGACCATCAACACCATCATTGTCGATGACGAAAAGCCGGCCCGCGATGAGCTCGCTTTTCTTCTCAAGAGTTTCCCCGAAATTAACCTGATCGGTCAGGGAAAAAATGGCGTCGAAGCCGTCGCTTTGATCAAGGAACATCTCCCCGATCTGGTTTTTCTCGACGTCAAAATGCCTGGCCTCGACGGTTTCGGTGTCCTGAAAAAGTTGGTCGAACGCAGAATGAAAATGCCCCACGTGGTCTTCGCTACCGCCTTCGATCAATACGCGGTTCAGGCCTTTGACGTCAGCGCCGTGGACTACGTACTCAAGCCTTTCGATAAAGGTCGTCTCGCCAAAGCCATCAACCGCGCTCGCAAAATGCTGGAGACCCAAACCTCCGCGACCGACCGTCTCGAGCAACTTGTAACTCAGATGGAGTCGAGCCGCCAGAATTCTTCGCCACCCGCCAAATTACTCGTCAAATCGCAGCAGCGTTTGCTCCTCGTCGACGCCGAAGATTTTATTTGCGCCTCGATCCAGGACGGCTTGATCTCCGTTACCGCGCGCGATGTGGAAGGAACTTCAAATTACCGCACCCTGGAAGAATTAAACGACAGCTTGGACTCCGATGCCTTCTGGCGCCCGCACCGCTCCTTCCTCGTCAACATCCACCACATCAAGGAAGTTGTGCCGTGGTTTAAGTCCAGCTACATGCTGAAAATGAACGACAAAAAACAAACCGAAATTCCCGTAAGCCGTGCCCAGACTAAACGCCTCCGCGAATTATTCAGGCTTTAAGCGCGCCGATCCTGGCCGAAACATCTCAGCACCGCTGAACGCTGTACAAAACCTTGCTCGAGGGTTTTGCCCGTCGCGCTTGGCGCATTGTCTTGTAGAATGTGCGCCGAGTTAAGGAATATCTCAATGCGCAAATACCTGCGACTTACTTGCCCGCTGTTCCTCTCTTTTTTCCTGAACGGATTCTCCGCCTCTTCCGCCCAAGATCGGCCTCTCACAGCCCGCGAAGTTATTCAACGCATTCAGGAACATGTAGGCGCCCCCTGGCAGAAAGAGACCGTCGACACCTTCAAGGTCGGCGACCCCGATACCAAAGTCACCGGCATCGCCGTCACCATGATGGCCACCTTCGACGTGTTGCAACGCGCTGCCGCTTCAAACGCAAATTTAATCATCACCCACGAGCCAACTTTCTATAATCATCTCGACGACTTAAAAGAAATCCCGCAAAAAGAAAACGACCTGGTGCTCGCCGAAAAGTTAGCGTTCATAAAGGAACACCACCTGGTGGTCTGGAGATTTCACGATCACTGGCACCGTCGCGCTCCAGACGGTATCGAAGCAGGAATGACCCACGCCCTTGGTTGGGAAGCCTTCCAGGACAAACAAAACCAATACCTATTCACCATTCCAGAAACTACCCTCGGCAAATTAGCCGCGGAACTGAAAGCCCACTTGGAACTTCACACCATGCGCGTCGTCGGTGACCCCCAATTGAAAATAGCCCGAGTTGCGCTCTCGCCTGGCGCCGCAGGCATGCAGAGAGAAATTGGTGCGCTCGAAAATCCCGACATCCAGTTGCTAATCACCGGCGAATCTAGTGAATGGGAAACTGTGGAGTATGCCGCCGACGCTGTTCAGCGAAAAGAAAACAAGGCCCTGATTGTTCTAGGCCACATCCCCTCCGAACAAGCCGGAATGGAAGAGTGCACCCGTTGGCTTAAAACTTTTGTCTCCGAAGTCCCTGTAAAGTTCGTACCCGCCGCACAACCTTTTTGGTGAACGGTGCCGCTGTCCCTGCAAATCAAAATCTAGAAATGATCGCACGCCCGTTCGACAACTCGTTTGTTTGCTATCCATTTCAACCCGTTAGGGCATTGAACTGCCGTGGATATGCCTTTGGTGACAGGCATTAGCCTCGCCTGACTTATTTCGTTTCCCCAAGTGACCGCAGGCAAAGTTGTAGCATCGTAATAGGCGTGCAGACGTCTCAGATTCTTCAAGCTTGGGGAAAAATTCTTAAAGGTGAGCCCCCCTCGCTTTCCATCGAGATCACCCGGGAGTGCCCATTGCGCTGTCCGGGTTGTTACGCGTTTGATGACGCCCATCTCGGCGGCGGCCGAACCCTCCGAGACCTGAACGATCGCAAAGGACAATCTCTGATCGATGGCGTTCTGGAAGTGGTGGATGCCCTAAAGCCGCTGCATCTCTCCATCGTCGGCGGCGACCCGCTGGTCCGCTATCGTGAACTCGAATCCCTCGTTCCGCAGTTACTATCGCGCGGCATCCACGTGCAAATCGTGACCAGCGCTTTCCGCAAAATGAGTCCTGACTGGGCGCATCTGCAAAATCTGCACATCGTCGTCTCCATTGACGGTTTGCAGCCCGAGCACGACAAACGGCGCGCTCCCGCAACCTACGAGCGCATCTTAAAAAATATTGCCGGCCAAAAAGTAACCGTTCACTGCACCATCACCGCGCAGATGATGAAGCGTCCAGGGTATCTCGAGGAATTCTTGAAATTCTGGACTCCTCGTCCTGAAATTAAAAAAGTTTGGTTTAGCTTGTTTACTCCCCAGATTGGGGACCAGCTCCCCGAAATCCTCAATAAAGAAGAGCGGTCGCTGGCAATTAGAGAAATGACCCAGCTTCGAAAACAGTTTGCCAAGCTGGATATGAAGGAAGCCCTGATTCGTCAGTTCGCTGCGCCGCCACACAGTCCCAGCGATTGTGTCTTCGCGCTGACAACCCAAACGCTCTCAGCTGATCTGCAAACCAAAATCACGCCCTGCCAGTTCGGTGGAAATCCCGATTGCGCCGCATGCGGATGTATCGCCTCCATGGGACTGGCAGCCGTCGCTGCCCACAAGTTGGGCGGCTTTTTCCCCGTCGGCGCAATTTTTAAAGCCTCCATCACCATCGGCCAATGGCGCGCGCACTCTAGGCAGACTCCTGTGAGTCAAAATAGATTTCCAGCTATTCCAAAGCCTGCTCCGCCGCGCGAACCGTCACAGCCCACCCGGATTCAATCCACCGAAACATTTCCACAAGTCCCACTTGAGTCGCTTCCGGTGTTGCAGACCAACGAAAAAGCCTGCGTCAGCAAACAATAATTGCGCAATTTATTTATTCAACTGACCAGCGATTATTGACCCTGCGGCGCATTCGTCACCGGCGGTCGCGCAAATGTGAACGGCTCCGCCAATATAAATTCCACCCGGCTGTTGGCCTTCATTTCCACCTTAGCCGAAGAAAAGGCCGCAATCACCGGCCCCGCGGCAGAGCCTGCCGGACCGGCCACACCTGTCGCACTGCCACCAGCATGTTCGCCGGATTTCTCCGCCGCTTTGGCTTTGGCGCCCACCGCACCTTGGCTCTTAACCTCCGGGTCACTCTCGACGCCTAGCCTGCGGCCATTTACCACCAGACTGACCAGTTCCAGGCGAACCTCCGCTTTGCCGTGTATGTGTCCGCCCTTCTTGTCTTCAGCCATCCGCACATGCGCTTCCGTGCCGCGCGGAATCACTACCTGATTGTGAATCAGCACCGAGGGGTCCACGATGCCGGTGAAAATATCCCCGGTACGATTTTTGTTGGAACTGATTTCGTCCGCGATGCGCACCGAAATTATTGAGTCCGGCGGCAGCGTGACGCGTTCACCCTCCTGGGGAACATCTGATCTGCCATCATCTCTTCGCGCGCGATCGTCATCGGCTTTTCTGGTTTCATCACGCCGGGCATCGTCGCGCCGCGGGTAGTCGGAGCTTTGCGGCGGCGGACCACTCTGCTGCCCATTGTCCTGCCGGCTATCCTGGCGATCGTCCTGCACATTCGCCGCGCTTAACTCGGTCTCTTTACTAGAGCTTTGCGCGCCAGCACCATAGACCGCGCTCCCCGCAAACAAAACCAAAGCGCCCATCGCCACCAATGTTGCCGAGATCCGTCCGTTCATCATTCCCCCCTTGGAGAAATCCTTGCATGTTTTCTAAGCGGCGGGACTTGCCGCTACCTGCTGTTTGTTTGGATGTCCTTACACCCCGAATCGTGTGCAGGGAGCGATGAACGTCACTCGATAGGGATCGCCATGATGGACTGCTCGCCGCTCACGGTGTACGCGGTGACCACCACTGGCGTTTTTGCCGCGCCAGGGTCACTCGGCCGTGAGGTATCGCCATGCGTAACAGTGATTTTTGCTCTTTGCAAATCACTGGAACGGAAATCCGCTACAGAAGCATTCAAAACGTTGCCAGTATCCACGGAACATTTACTTTCCGAGGCTTCCACTTCGCAGGCTAAAAATACAAAGCCCGTTCCGGCTGCGGAGCGCAGCTCAACAATCGTGCTACTCGTCGCCTCGCCTTGTGCTCTCAGCGCAGGCGCGCTCATCATTGGCCCGTCCACGCTGTTCGCTTTGTAAACCCGCACGTAATCCACGATCATCTCTGTAGGACTCGGCGTCGCGCTATTCGGTGGACCCGGCCAATCGCCTCCCACAGCCAGATTCAGCAAGAAATAGAAAGGCGCATTGAACACCCATCGTCCTCCAGCAGGCACATCACTGGCCGTGCGAACGAAAAATGGTTTCTGCCAATCGTCCACGTACATCTGCAGCATGAACGGCGACCATATCGCGCCATATGTGTGACAGGGCGGTGTCGAATCATCGATGCGCTGCCCAGCCGGAAAAGTAAATATTTTCCCAAGACTATAGCGCCCTATCGCTACAGTGCTCGGTCCGTGAATCGTCGATTGGCTTTTCTGTGGCCCCAGTCCCGCGCCGGACCCGCCCGACTCCGGAATGTTTTCCATGATGTCGATCTCGCCGCTGGCCGGCCATTTCCCCGCGGTGCCCAGCATCCAGGACGCCGGCCATAATCCCGCGCCGACAGGAAGCTTTACGCACGACTCCATCCGACCGTATTGAAAATCTTTCAGCCCCAGCGTTTTGAGTCGCGCGGAGGTCCACGATCCAGTGGGCGCAGGTTCTGCGCTCACTCTCAAAGCGCGAATAATCAGATGTCCGTGACCGTCCTGAAAAGCATTTGGATGTGCCGCGTCGCACGGCGCAGGAGTAGAAGTCCCCGGAGCGCAATAAACCTCCAGTTCATGATTCCCCCAACCGCTGCCGCCAACATCAAAGGTCCACTTGTTCGCGTCCGGCACGGCGCCGGCTTCATTCGACTCAAATTCGTCGCTCCACACCGGTTCTCCCCACGCCTGCGCGTTCGCTGTAGCCGCAAATCCCGCGGCCATGAGCGCCACCGCGCCCATAATCTGCCCTATCTTCGCGATCGTATTCATGCATAGCTGCAAACATTGATGGTGTTTGTGCCGTCGCGTCTTTATCGTCAAAAGTGTTTTCTCCTGCTCCCAACATGCTTCACAACGAACGCGCCATGCATTGTCCGCCAACAAGGCTGCACAAAACTATCCCATTAGTACTGTCCTACTTCTGTACCCACGTCCAGTAGCGACTCCACGATCCAAATCATAAGCTCTGCCCCAGTCGACGCCGCACCGCCAGCAATCGTCGCTTCTTCGTCCCGGCCCTCGAGAGTATCGGACGCGAATTGGAAAAGTTAGAACGCTGCCGCTTCGTAATCGTTGTTTTGCTAGTCGACAAGGGGGACAAAGAATGCGACGCACCATCTTCATCGCTACGGTTGTGTCGACCGGCGCACTGCTAGCGATCAGTATGCACCTCGGAGCTCAATTCGCTTCAGAAGCTCCCGCTGGATTTGACGGCCAGACTAACGGCACGGCCTCACAGATTGCGATGGATACGGCCGCGGCCGTTTTTACCGAGATAGAAACTCCCGAAAAAGGATTAGGCCCCATTTACAACGCTACGTCCTGCGCGGAGTGCCATCAGAACATGGCTGTCGGTGGTGGCGCACAGACCACAGTTCTACGTGCCGGTCACGCGTCCCGCGGCGAACATTCCCGAGACAATTATCTTCACGACCTGCGCCGCCGCAGCGATACCAACGGCAGTTCCGGAACCTTCACCGCCGCGACCGCCGTCCTGACCAACGGCGACACAATTCCTGACCGCTCGCTAATTAATCAACGCGCCATCTGCGCCGATGCGCAATCGCACGCTAGCACCGTTGAAAATATCAGCACCCCACGCTTGTCTCTCAGTACGCTGGGTGATGCGTTCGTCGAGGCCGTTCCCGATGCCACCCTCCTGGCCCTGGCAAAACAAAACGGTGGCGAGGCTATCATGGTTCCGGTCCTGGAATCGCCCAATACTTCTGAAGTCGGCCGCTTCGGTTGGAAAAATCAACACGCCAGTCTTTTTAGTTTTGCCGGCGATGCCTACTTCAACGAGATGGGCATCACCAACGAGCTATTCCCAGACGAAGTTACCACCACGTGCGAACCCGCCGGCGTCCCTCACCCGAATGACGTCGACCACGATCTCGTCAACTTGACCCTTTTCATGCGTGCCACAAAAGTTCCTCCGCGTGGCCCCATCACCGCCCAAGTGAATCAAGGCCAAGCCATCTTCGAAGCCATCGGCTGCGCCACGTGCCACGTGAGCACATTGGTCACCGCCCCAGCTGGCACCGCCATACACGGAGGCAGCTATGTCGTTTCCGCCGCGCTCGGCAGCAAACAATTTCATCCCTTCGGAGATTTCTTACTTCATAACATTGGCACTGGCGATGGCATTCAGCAAAACGGCCCCGCCGACACTGCCTACAAAATTCGCACTGCACCGCTTTGGGGATTGCGCACGCGCACGCAGCTCTTGCACGATGCCTCCGCCATGACCCCCGAACAGGCCATTCAAAAGCACACTCACGAAGCCGCGAGTGAAGTACAAAAATACAACCAGCTGAATGCGCCTCAAAAACAACTCTTGGACGTTTTTTTAAACTCGCTGTGACGAAAATTACTGGTAGGGAATTAATCCAATTCCAAAGCTGAACGCCCACCCCGTGGTTCTCCAAGGGTGGGTGTCAGTTTGCTTATATATTCAAGCAACGGCCGGAATAAAAATTATTTCTGAATTCTCTTTTGATTCAGTTCTCGTTGTCAGCTTCGGTTGTTTCCGTGTTCGCTTGCTAATAGCCGGCCAGGAATGCGTCGCGATCGTCTTGCCCGGACCAGCGCCCCACGGGAGCCAGACGTTGTTCGCCCCGCTGCGCCGCCAGTTTGCCCACGTATAAGCCATCACGGTAAGCGGCAGCTAATGACGCATCCGTAGCGCGCGATTGCGAAGTTGCGGCAGCTCGCGATTTAACGGATGTTTCGGGCGTTTCCTTCATCGATCTGGTCCCATGCACAACATGCGTCGCTAGTGTCAGCGACGCGGCGACGATCACCGCCCAGTATGCGCCTCGTGCGGTCGTAAGAGTATTGCTCATCATTGATCTCCCGTCAGTTTTTTTATCGTTTGTCAGCGATTTATTTTCCGGACTGCACGGTGATAGATGAGTGGGTTGGATGCTTCATTGTCGCTACAGCCACAAGCTTTACGTTCTTAACTCAATCTTTGCGTGCTCTTTACGAAACTCGTCTCGCGTAGCAATGTAGAATGGAAATGTCGCTTTGCAGAATGAAAATGGAACTTCGCATCGCCAACCCGCGTTATGGATTTTGACAAAATAAAACACCGCACCTGGCTATCGTGGGCCGCCGTCGGCCTTCTCGTAGCTCTTTGCGCGGTGCTTGCTGGGTTGCAATACCGCTGGATCCGCGAAGTCGCCGATGCCGAAAGTTATCGGCTCCGTGAAGATCTGCAGTACCGATTAAATCTCTTACGTCGCGATTTAAACGATGAAGTTTTTGCTGCCTGCTACGGCTACATTCCGGCCACCCGGGAAATTCAGAAGCTTGGCCGGGACCTGGCTTACCTCACTCAATATCGCAACCGTAAAGAATCGGGTGACCGTGTTGTGCTGCGCATGGCCGTCGCTGTTCCAGATAAACTCGATCTCGTATTGTTATTTCCGAACGCCACTGGAACGCATCTCGTCCCGGGAAATTGGCCGCCCGAATGGGATGCCATGCGCAAAAGCCTGATCCTGCGCTTACGCGGAGGTCCCGCGCCGCTGAATCAATCTTCAACCCTGTTGGAATTTCCCCGCTTCGGCACCGACACCCGCTCGGGTCCACGCTCGGTAGAACAGGAATGGCTATTGCTTGACCTCGATGCCGATCACATCGGCCACACCGTGCTTTCCGACATGTTGAATCGTTATCTCGGACAACATGGAAAACTCGAATACGACGCGGAAGTTGTGGCCCGCGCCAATCCTGCGATCACTATTTATCGCTCCTCCACCGATTCCTCGCGAGCGGCAACATGGATTCCCGACGCTGCCGTCGACCTCTTGGAAATAGCTCGCCCGCAATCGGCAATTCCCGGGCCGCCCTCCTCGTCCGCAGAATCCCATCCGGCGGTCCTCGTCGTTGAGCCGTCCAATACCGGCTCGGAACCCGGACCAAACCGCGCACTGTGGACCTTGCGCGTACATCATCACGCCGGTTCCCTTGAAACCATCGTCGCAAAAGGACGCCGCACCAATGATCTTCTCGCCGCGGGATTACTCCTTCTCATTTTTACCACCACCTACGCGCTGGTGCGCTTTTCCCGCCGCGCGCAAAATCTCGCAGAGTTGCAGATGAACTTCGTCGCTGGTGTTTCCCACGAATTGCGTACTCCGCTCACCGTCATTCGCACCGCTGCCTACAATCTGCGCGGCGATCTTGCCGCTCAACCTGGCCAAGTCATTCGTTACGGCTCATTGATTAGTGAGCAAGCCGAAAAGCTTTCAGCCCTCGTCGAACAAGTCCTTCGTTACGGAAATGCTCGCGCCGGCCGCGTCCTTAAAAAGCGTGAGCCAGTCCCCGTTCAGGAATTGATAGAAGCCGGCCTGCTCGCTGCCCGTAATGCCGCGCCCACAAAAGACGTTGTCGTTGAAGAACACATCGAGCCGGATTTGCCTCTCATCCTCGCCGACCGGGAATCCATCCAACACGCCCTGCAAAATCTTTTTGAGAACGCCATGAAGTACGGTCTCCCCGGCGGCGATTGGATCGGCATCTCCGCAACACCCGCAAAAAATGGCGGCCCCGCCGCCATCGAGATTCGCGTGACAGATCGTGGGCCCGGCATTCCCGCCGAAGAACGCGAGTACATTTTCGATCCCTTCTTTCGCGGTCAACGCCCGTTAAACGATCAGATTCACGGCACCGGCTTGGGCTTGAATCTGGTCAAAAGAATTATCGAAGCGCACGGTGGCACCGTCGCGGTGCGCGACAACGCCGGTCCAGGAGCCGAATTTATCGTTCGCCTCCCGGTCGCTCCCTCCACTGCAGTTTCAGCGGCACCGTCATTGCGCAAAAATGAACAACAAAATCACCCAAAAAATGAGCCACCCCAATGAACCCGATCCTTCTCATTGAAGATGAACCCGGCCTGGTCATGACCATCACCGATTTGCTTGCCGCTGACGGTCATCGCGTTGAAAGCGCCTCCGACGGCGACGCCGGTCTCGCCAAGGCCACCAAGGAGAAATTCGCTCTAATCATTCTGGATGTCATGCTACCCAAAAAAACCGGCTTCGACGTTTGCCGCCAACTCCGTCAAGCTGGCATAGACACCGCTATCTTGATGCTCACCGCCAAAACCCAGGTTGTCGATCGCGTCGTGGGCTTGAAACTTGGCGCCGACGATTATCTGACCAAGCCCTTCGATCCCGCGGAATTGCTCGCGCGCGTTGAAGCCCTATTGCGGCGTGTGAACAAAGAAAACCGCGTTAACGTGCGCAGCTTTCATTTTGGCGATGTCGAAATTGATTTTGAACGCTCTGAAGTGCGCAAGGCCGGCCACCCCCTCGCCTTGGCCGCGAAGGAACTTCAGCTACTGCGTTATCTCGTGAATCATCGCGATCGCGTGGTTCCGCGCGAGGAAATCTTGCAGGAAGTCTGGGAGTACGACAGCGAAGTCTCTTCTCGCACCATCGATGTGCACGTCGCTTGGCTTCGTCAGAAACTCGACAATCCACAAAATCCAAAATTCATCCAAACCGTGCGCGGCAAAGGTTACCGCTTCACGCCACCCGACTAGCAAGGCGATTGCTTTGGGTGCTTCCTGCGAAGTCGTTGACCTACCTCTAAGACCTGGTTGTCACGTATCGTGACACATGGTATGTTGCCATACAGAATCCTATAGGTGCTGCCGGCTATTTGGCTGTCACCCCATTCAACAGGTGACGTGGCAAAGAACATTCTGATCGTGGACGACAGCGAATTAATTCGCTTGGCAACCCGTCACTTTCTTGAGAGTCAGCCGGGGTTCAAGGTTTGTGGCGAAGCTGTCGACGGCATTGACGCGCTCGAGAAGGCCACTCACCTCAATCCTGACCTCATTATTCTTGACATCGCTATGCCTCGCATGAACGGCCTGCAAACCGCTCGCGAGCTGCGTGCCCGCAAGTACCGGGTGCCTATCATCTTGTTTACTTGGTATGCCGACGCCATTCAACCTGAGGATGCTGCGGCCGCTGGAATCAGCGCGGTAATTTCCAAATCAAATCCTGCCGCGCTACAAAATCACATCAAGAGTTTACTTGCCACCGCATAGCCGCAGGCACCGAACTGCAGTAACTCAAGCGAGATCTAGTTCAATTTCATCAACGTAGCACCAACCCCAGTCTTCCCCTGGCTGAAATGATTTTATGATTGGGTGCTTGGTCCTGTGAAAATGCTTCGTGGCATGTTTATTTTTGGAGCTGTCGCAGCAACCGACGTGCCCGCACTCCAGGCACAATCGCAAATGCACCCAGGTGTCGCCCATTTTCAAACACTCTTCGCAGCCTTGCGGCGTTTTCGGCTTCACCGGCCGTATCTGATCGAGATGCATGCACTCTGCCATGTTTTTTCTCCTCGCTAAAAATTAACCCGAATCGAGGTCATCCACCTGTTCATCGGCCAAATTCTACACCTCGTGAGTCTTCGGTGGCCATTCTGTAGGCGTTTGCCTTAACTCGATTCGCTTCGGTTATCCCCAGCCGAGCCCGTGCTACACTTCGCGGTTCAAAAAGGAAGCACACGTGAAATCAACGATCGCTTGGGCTCTGCTTTACCTGCTTCTCACGAACAGCACTTCAGCCCAAAGCGACTTAAATGCCCAAGATGTATCCGACCAAAAGCCAAAGTCCCTGTGGACAAAACTTGAATCCACCATTAACGACATTGATCGCAACCTTGACGGCGCTCTTGGCGTCGCGATTGAAGACCTGACCACCGGCCAACGATTTCTACTGCACGGTGACTCCATTTTTCCCCAGGCCAGTTCCATCAAGATCGCTGTGCTCGCCGAGCTTTATCATCAGGCGCAACTATCAGCCCAGGGCGAATCCGGCAAAGCAAAATTGACTGACCTCTATACCGTGCGCGTCACCGATCTGGTTCAGGACAGCGACATCATGGGCGGACTTTCCCCCGGCGCCACGCAGCTCACCAATCGCGACCTCGCCACTATGATGGTGGCCGTTAGCGACAATTCCGCCACGAATGTCCTCATCGATCGCGTCGGAATGGAAAATGTCAACGCGCTGCTCGACAGCCTCGCTCTTCACAACACTAAACTCCGCCGCAAAATGATGGACGTCAAAGCCGCCACAGAAGGCCGCGAAAATATCTCCACGCCGCAGGAAATGCTTACGCTGCTGGAAAAGATTTATCAGGGCAAATTGTTTAACAAGGAAATGACCGCGGACTTCTTCAAAATGCTTAGTACCCACAAGAACAGTTTTATTCCTCGCGATCTGCCTGACGGCCTGCAAATCGCCAACAAACCCGGGGAACTCGAAGCAGTGCGCAACGATTCCGGAATCGTTTTCCTGCAAAATCGTCCTTACATCATCTGCGTCATGACCACCTATCTCGTCCGCGAGCGCGATGGGGAAGAGACCATCGCCAAAATCTCCGCAGCTGCTTACCGTTATTTCGACCGCCTCGCCCGCTCCTCGCCATACGGCCGCGTCATCTCCGAGCGCATCTCCGCCGCTCCAAGGTAAATATTTATGACCCGGTGTGATACTTCGACGCCACTGATGCGGCTACCAATGCGAGAATTGTTTATCTACTCTGAATTGTGAAAGAACAGGCTCTAAAACAAAGCAGTCGGCCGCCGTTCCCACTTCTTGCTCTTCTCTTTGGCGATTCCCTCAACATCCTTCACATACGCCCCAGCCTGTGTCAAAACATGATGCAAATCATTCCCCAGACTGATAAATGTAAATCCCTTATCCAAAAATTCCCCGACGCGCGCAGTCCCAAACAAAAATATCCCCAAAATTATTTTGTTCTTGCGCGCTTCCGCGATCAGCTTCTCCGTCGCCGCGCCCAGTTCCGGCGAAGTGTACATCAGTGGAAACTCATACTTTTCAAACAAGCCCATGGACATGCACAAATCGTTTTGCCCCAGAAAAAGAATATCCACGCCCGGCACTGCTGCGATCTCCGCCATATTTTCAATGCACGAAGCGGTCTCCACCTGCAGCGCGACGATCAGATTATTGTTGGCGTTCCCTGCATAGCCCAGCAGCCCGGCCTTGTTCATGCTGCGCTGCGGAAAATAAACCGAGCGTGTCCCGGCGGTCGGATATTTCGTGCAGCCCACCGCCTGCCGCGCCTCTTCCGCCGTATTTATGGACGGAACCAGCACGCCATCGGCCCCCAGATCCAGCCCCTGCTGAATTCCTGGTCGGTCGTTGTAACCGCCCACGCGCACCATCGATTTCGCGCCGCCACTGGCGACCGCCGCCAACATGCCCGACAATTTCTCGTAGCCCATCGGCCCATGCTGCGTATCTACAAGCAGCCAGTCGTACCCGCTGTGCGCCAATTGCTCCGCCACTGTAGGGCTGTGCGAATTCAAAAACAACCCCAGCTTCGGCTTCCCCTCGCGCATCTCCTTCTTGAACTCCACTCCCGTCGGTACATCCGCCATCGTCAATTCTCCTTAGCTCTCATTGTCGTCAAAATTCGCACAAATATGTTCACAAGAATCGCCACAGTGTATCAGTTCACCGTCACAAAAAGTGTCGCAGAACGGTCGCAAGCGAATTCAAACGTGTCGTCACGGTGATACTCTAGGTCACGTTAATTTCGACGCTTTACGAAAAAAGGCTTCGCTGCGAAGAGTCTCTCGCTTCTGATTGTTGGTTTGTTCTTTTGTGAATTCGAGTGCTTCGCGCATCCAGCGCCAGACCTCACGGCCATCGAGCCTTATGTTAACCCCTACGTCGGCACAAATAATGTTTCAGGGATTGTGCTAATTAAGAAAGACGATCAAATTATTTTCGAAAAAGCTTACGGACTCGCTGATCGCGCACGAGACGTTAAAAACTCCGGCGACACCCGCTTTCACATCGCCTCGATGTCCATGCAATACACGGCCGTCGCGATTCTACGCCTGATAGATCAAGGTGCGTTGTCATTCGACACCCGCGTGGACAGTTTGGTAGCCGGCATAGATGGAGCAGACAAAATCACTATCCGCGACCTTTTGTTGCAGCGTTCCGGCCTTCCTGACATCAACGAGTTGCCTTCCTACAACGAAATATTAAACCAGCATCAGACGCCCACTAGCTTGGTCGCAGCCATCAAAGGTGGCCCTCTCCTTTTCGAGCCCGGCTCCAAATTTCTTCATGAAGAACATTCCGCATATAATCTGCTCGCGTTGATCGTGGAAACAAAAACCCACCCGTCCTTCGCTTCCGCGATTGAGAAATTGGTTTTTCAACCGGCCGGTCTATCGTCGTCAGGCGTGGATGACGATTCCGAGAACGGTTCCGATACCGCCAAAGGTTATCAGCCCGAAGGTGTTTATGCCCTGAAGCCCGCCGCTTCGATTCATTGGTCGGCGAAGTCCGGCAAACCCTCAATTCTTACTACCGCCCGTGACCATGCCCGCTTAGTGAACGCCATTTTTAGCGGCGACTTATTGAAGCCCGCATCACGCGCCGCAATCCTGGATACCGCGCAGAAAGTCGGCTACGGATGGTTCAGAGCACCAAATAAACGCTTCAGCCGGACCGGACTGCTTACTATATGAATGGTCGCTCTCCCGGCTTCGCCTCATTTGCTCTGTATCTTCCCGATGAACACTTGACGGTAATTGTGTTCAGCAATATCTATTCCTCGGCGACCACGTCCCTCGGTTATGACATTGCCGCCATCGTTCTTGGTCTGCCTTACGAAGGCTTTCAACCCCTCAAGGCCGCCACCCACTACGGCGGAGAAACAAGAATTTACCGCTACTTTTAAATTTGGCGCGGATTTTTACCAACCCAACGCCGAACTGAAACTGATTTCCGCTGGTACCGACTTGCTGTTGCGCTGGCCGTCGGAGACTACAGCGCTCATCCCGCTCGGCGGAGATTATTTTAAGGATCGGTCTTACTGGGTAGAAGTTCAGCTGGAACGGAACGAGGACGGTCTCCCTCAATTCCTCATTTACGATCATTTTCGCGGAAGTCTAGTCCCCTGATCCACGCGGGATAGCCTTAGAAATCTAGTTCCCGATCTTCAACTTTGCCAGAAAATCAAAATCTCCACTGGGGGACAGTGGCAAATCTCCCAATTCCTTTTGATGCACCGAAACTGCATCCCCAAACCACAGCGGCAAATACGGTAAATCCGTAGCCAGAATTTTCTGTGCTTCGCTGCACAGCGCTTTGCGCTTTTCCCGATCCATCTCCACGCGAATCTGATCCGTCAGCGTATCCATCCGCGCATTTCGGTAATGCCCCCGGTTCGCCCCGTCCGGTGGAAACCGCTTCGAAGAAAACAAAAATTCAAAAACGTCCGGGTCATTATTCGCCCCCACCCAGCGAAACAAATTGATTTCAAAATTGCCCCTCACCAGATCCGATAGCAGCGTCGCGGCCTCCAGTGAACGAACTTCCAAAGCAACCCCCACGTGCCGCCATTGTTCCTGCAGCGCCGCGCCAACGAGTCGCGCCTGCTCGTCCGTCGACGTCTTCAGTATCACATGCATCCGCAGGCCATTTTCTTTGCGCGGAAAACCAGCCATGTCAAGCAAGCTTTCCGCGCGCGCGGTGTCCAGCGAATATGTCGTCACGTTGGGCTCGTACGCCCAGTGATTCGGCGGCATAATCCCGTTGGCGATGCGCGCCTGCCCGTGCAGCAAATAGCGAATCAGCGTTTCGCGATCCGTGGCATATGCCAGCGCCTGCCGAACTTCCCGTCGTCCGACAATCGCGTGGTCCATGTTGAATCCCAGATACGCCAGATTCGTTCCCGCGCGCTCGGATACTCCCAGCTCCGGCCGTCGCGCCAACACCGGCACCATGTCCGGCGACAGGGAACTAATCTCCAAATCCGCCGACCCCTTGCGCAATTCCAACGCGCGCACAATCGCATCCGGCACTACGCGCGCGCGCAATCGCGAAATGCTCGGCGCTCCACCAAAATAATCCGCATTCGCCGCTAACAACACTTCGTCATCTTGCGCTTGGCTCAGCAACCGGAATGGCCCCGACCCGATCAACCCTTGCGACAAATTCGTAACGGCATTCGCAGGCACAATCCCAATCGCGGGCCGCGATGCCGTCCACAAAAACGACGCGTACGGTTCCTTCAAGCGAAAAATCACCGTCCGCGCATCCGGCGCCTCTATATTCGCAATCATGCGAAACGCTCCACGCTTGGCCGAATGGTTCGCCGCATTCAAAATAAAATCAAACGTAGCTTTCACATCAGTAGCGGTCAACGCGCTGCCGTCGTGAAAGCGCACCCCCGGCCGCAAATGAAAAATATAAGTCAACGGATCTGGCGTATCCCACGACTCCGCCAAATCCCCGCGCAAATTCATCTGCCCATCGCGCTCCACCAGGCTGCTGAATATCAACCCATCGAGATGCTGCGACTGTCCGTCGGTCGCAAATCGCGGATCCAGATTAGTCGGGTTCGATTCAATCAGCAGCGTAACCGCTGACCGGTCAGCGTTCGCCGTGTGCGAACAACCGCCCAGCGTAATCAACGCTAACCCGCTAATCACCAAGCAGCCGCGCCTGATCAGCTCTATGTAAGACAACCTGCAACGCCTAGCCATCAATCAACCAACCCGCAGCACACAGCCGTTAAGCGACATTCGCCCATCAAGCAACCGACCCTCCAGCGCACGGCTACTAAGCAACCAGCCTGCAGCACACCAGCCGTTAAGCAACCAACGTGTAGCACGACCTTAAGCAACCAATGAGTATTAAGCAACAACCCGCACTACGCAGGCACTCAGCAATAACCCGCAACACACAGCCGCCAGGCAACCAACAGTCATCCCGACCGGGGCGGGCCGACGCTTTTTCCTCTTCTTCGCTCCTGCGAAGAAGTCGGCCCGCGCAGTGGAGGGATGTCTCTTCGATCTATCGCGCAAGCCTCTCCTCACTTTCATAAAGCCTCGCAGTTTTATCAGCCGACGCATCACTACCCGCCCGCGTAACAAATCTTCCCCAGCACAGCCGGCCCACTAGCCCCCGTAGCAGAAAAAACATTCCCCGCCCGCTGATGAACCGTTTCATAAGCCAGCAGCGCAAACGCAAAAGCCTCCTTGCCTTCCTCCGGCACCCCAAGCCGCGAAGAAGAAAACACCTCAATCCCCGGCAACGCCGCGCCCAGTTGCGCCATAATCAACGGATTCCGCGCGCCCCCGCCAGAAACAATCAGCTGATCGATCTTCGTTGTGCGCGTAACGAAGCGGTTCAGTGCATCTACCACCGAAAGCGCTGTAAAAATCGTCACGCAACGAATCAAATCATTCGGCTTCGCGCGGTATCTTCGCCCCAGCGCCAACACCCGTTTCACATAATCGCCGCCGTAATATTCGCGACCGGTAGATTTCGGCGGTTTCAATTTCAAATAAGGATCGCGCATCAATTCATCCAACAGCCCCGGAATTGCGCGTCCCGCCAGCGCCAGCCTCGCCCCGTCGTCAAACTTCTGTCGTCCGCGCGAGAAATGCGCTACCAGCGCATCAATCAACATATTTGCCGGCCCAGTATCAAATGCAAACACCTTCTCCCGCCCGGCGCCCGCAGGAATAACCGTAACATTGGCAATCCCGCCCAGGTTCAGCGAAACCCGCCGAAGTTTCCGATCGCTATATAGAAGATAGTCCGCATACGGAACCAGCGGCGCGCCTTGCCCGCCCACAGCCATATCGGCCGGACGAAAATCAGCCACCGTAGTGACGCCAGTCCGCGCCGCAATAACCGCAGCTTCGCCAACCTGCAAAGTCGAAGCCACCCGCCCGCCTAAATAAGGCCCCGGAACTCCCTGGTGAAAGATCGTCTGCCCGTGGCTCCCAATTAAGTCCACCGAAGAAACCGCCACGCGAAAACGATTACAAGCAGTCTTCGCCGCGTCGGCAAATAATTGTCCCAGCCGAAAATTGAGCTGGCTCAACTCCCCCGCGGTAATCGCTCGCTGTTCCGCCACACGCAAAATCTCCGCGCGCACTTGCACCGGAAATTTCACCGCGGTGTGATTTAAGAGTCGCGCCTTCACCCGCGGAGGCGCGCCCGAAATCCTCGCCAGCGCAACATCAATTCCGTCCGCCGAAGTCCCCGACATCAGCCCCAGCACTAGCAACCCGCGTTCTTTCGCGCGAGCGCTCATGAAATCTGCTTCTTCAATTCAGCCAGCAGATTCAGTGCGTCCAGTGGTTTCAGCTGATCCAGATCGGCGCCCCGCAACCTGTCTATCACTTCGCGGTCCAGCGCCGTGAACAACACCGCCTGATCCCCGTTATGATTTCCATTTCCGTTGGCCCCCGGCGAAAGCGTCTCGCTCAGCTCATGTTCATTCTGCTCGTGCTTCAAGAGCACCTCGCGCGCCCGCGCGATCACGCTGCGTGGCAGCCCCGCCAGCCGTGCCACCTCGATTCCATAACTCTTATCTGCGCTTCCGGGTTCCACCCGCCGCAAAAACACAATTTCATTCGGCGTTTCTTTCACCGACACATGAACATTTTTCACCGCCGAAAGCAGGTCAGCCAATTCCGTCAACTCGTGATAATGCGTGGCAAAAAGCGTCCGCGCTCCAGTATGCTTCTGCAAATGCTCCACCACCGCCCAAGCAATTGACAATCCGTCAAACGTCGACGTCCCGCGCCCGACTTCATCCAGCAGCACCAGGCTCGAAGGCGTAGCGTGATGCAAAATGGCCGCCACCTCGCTCATTTCCACCAAAAATGTGGACCGCCCGCGCGCCAGATTATCGCTGGCTCCAATCCGCGTGAAAATTCTGTCCGTCACCGGCAATTTTGCCTGCCGCGCTGGCACGAAGCACCCCATCTGCGCCATCAACACAATCAGCGCGGCCTGCCGCAAATAAGTCGACTTGCCGCCCATGTTCGGCCCGGTGATCAGCAGCAACTGCTGCCGCTGCGATTCTAGATACAAATCGTTCGGCACAAAACGCTCGCCACGTTGCCGCAGCAATTCCTCAATCACTGGGTGCCGTCCATCAACAATCAGCAACTCCCCGGTAGCGCTAAATTCCGGCCGGCAATATCCGCGCTCCGCAGCCAGCTTGGCAAACGAAGTCAGCACGTCCAGTTGCGCAATCGCGCTGGCTGTCACGCGCAGCCGCGCTGCATGGGCCGCCACTCCTGAACGCAATTCCACAAACAGCCGGTTCTCAATCTCCACGATGCGTTCATCAGCCGCCAGAATCTTGCGCTCGTACTCTTTCAATTCCGCGGAAGTAAAGCGTTCAGCATTCACCAGTGTCTGCTTGCGTTCGTAATCCGCCGGCGCTAGATGCAGATTCGTTTTGGAAATCTCGATGTAGTACCCAAAAATAGAATTAAAGCGAATCTTCAGTGACGCGATTCCAGTCCGCTTTCTTTCTCGCTCTTCCATCGCAGCAATAATTTCTTTGCTGTGCTGGCTCAGGTTGCGCAGTTCGTCCAGCTCGCCATCAAACCCGCTTCGAATCATTCCCGGCGTGGTCGCCAGCGCCGGCGGCTCGTCGGAAATGCCGCGCTCCAACCGCTCGCGCACATCGCTCAACTCATCGATCTCCGTAAAAATCCACCGCAATAATTCGCTCCCGCCTGCGGGAGGCGGAATCAAAAAATTCTTCAGCAAGGGAATTCGTGCCAGAGATTTGCGCAACGCCACTAATTCACGAGGAGTTGCTAGCCCAAGCGTAATCCGGCTGGTAATCCTTTCCAGATCGAGAATCCCTTTTAATTCCTTGCGAATCTCTCCACGCACCATGGTCTGCTGCACCAACTGCGCCACCGCAGTCAATCGCGCATCGATCGCCACAGGATCGATCAGCGGCCGCATCATCCACGACCGCAACAACCGTGCGCCCATTCCAGTCACCGTCACATCCAGCGCCGCGATCAGCGTAGTCGGCCCTACGCGGCCGCTCTCTTCAGTGAAAATTGGATTGATCAGTTCAAGGTTGCGCACCGAAACCGGATCAAGCACCAGCGCATTCTGCTGTTCGTAATAACGCACCCCATCAAGATGACGGAGCGCCTCCACGCTATGAGCGTCGTCTCTGCGCGCCGCGTTTTCGCGCAGGTAATGAATGATCGCCCCGGCCGCCGCCATCGATTGCGGGTGCCCGTCCAGGCCAAAGCCGGTCAATTCCGCCACGCCAAACTGTTCCCGCAAAATTCGTTCCGCGTAATCGTGCTGGAAAATCCATTCATCCAGCCGCGATTCAACGCCACCGGACCCATCCAGCAGGGAAGTCTTCGCGGTTTCAAACAATTGTTGTGGACGAGGCAGCAGCGTTTCGCGCGGCCTCAGCAGTTGCAGTTCGTCGCGCAGCGCTTCGGCTGCGCCAACGCCGCTAAACTCCGTGGCCTGAAATTCTCCGGTGGACAAGTCCACATACGCCATTCCCAACGCGCCCGCTGCGTCCTTAGCCACCGCCGCCAAAAAATTATTTTCGCGCGCTTCCAGCACTGCGCCATCGGTCGCGGTCCCCGGCGTGATAACGCGCACCACCTCCCGCCGCACAATTTTCTTGCCCGGCCCCGGCAATTCCATCTGATCGCAAATGGCAATCTTGAATCCCGCGCGAATCAGCCGGGCGATGTATCCATCCGCGGCATGGTAAGGAACGCCGCACATGGGAATGGGCTGGCCCTTTTCCCGATTCCTGGAAGTAAGCGTGATCTGGAGTTCGCGCGCGGCAATGATCGCGTCTTCGTAAAACAACTCGTAGAAATCGCCCAGTCGGAATAGCAGCAGCGCGTGCGGATACCGCGACTTGATACCCTGATACTGCTGCATGAGCGGGGTGGTTGCTTCGATCATGGAAGTAAGCGGGATCTTGCGCGCCGGTCTAGCGCATGTGCTTTTCGCGTTCGCGCAGCCCACGCAACCCCAGACCAACCGCGCGCAAATCCCTGGCCGCGATTCACTCGCGGATTCCCGATTGCGTCAGCACAAACGCATAATCGAGCGCCACTTCGCGCAAATAATCGTATCTACCGGAAGCCCCGCCATGTCCCGCGCCCATATTCACTTTAAAAAGCAACGGATTTGTATCCGTCTTCATCGCCCGCATCTTCGCCACATACTTGGCCGGCTCCCAATACATCACCTGGCTGTCATTCAATCCCGTTTTCACTAGCATCGCTGGATAGGCGCAGCGCGTCACATTCGTATAAGGACAATACGATTTCATCACCCAATAATCTTCGGCCACCTGCGGATCGCCCCACTCTTCATATTCGCCCACGGTCAGCGGCAGGGAAGCGTCCAGCATAGTGTTCAACACATCCACAAACGGCACATGTGAAATCGCCGCGTGAAACAAATAGGGTCGCAGATTTACAACCGTGCCAATCAGCAGCCCTCCCGCGCTTCCACCTTCGATAATTAATTTCTCCGGCGACGTGTACCGCTGCGCAATCAAGAATTCCGCCGCGCTTATAAAATCCGTAAACGTATTCATCTTCTGGCGCATCCGCCCGGCGTCGTGCCACGGCTTGCCCAACTCGCCGCCGCCCCGAATATGTGCAATCGCAAAAACCACACCGCGGTCCAGCAAACTCAATCGATTCGAGCTGAACGTTACAGGAACGGAGATGCCATAACTCCCATATCCATACAGCAACAACGGCGCGCCGGTGTTGCGATCTTCGGGCCAGCCAGGCTCGCGAGCGAAAGTGTCTCGCCGGTACACAATCGAAATCGGTACCTGCGTTCCATCCGCAGCCGAAGCGTGCAATCGCTCCGTGACGTATCGCCGCGCATCGTACCCGCCGAGCACCGGCTGCTGCTTCAGCAAAATCCGCTCCCGCGTGTGCACGTTGTAATCGAACACCGAACGCGGCGTAACAAACGACTCATACTGAAATCTCACGAAATCAGTCACAAATTCAGGGTTGGTACCCAGCGAAGCGTTGTAAGCAGGCTCCGTAAATTCAATGCGGTGTGAGTCGTCCAATAAATCACGGTCGTGACCGCCGCCTTCATCGCCAATATTTTCCAGATTCACGACTCGCAGATATGGCAACCCGCCTCCACGCTCAAAAAGCACGAGGTGATTTTCAAACGCATCCGCGCCCGCCAGCATCACCTCCGGCCGGTTAGGCACAACTTCGCGCCACAATTCCCGGGCCGGCTCCTTGGTGGAAACTTCCATCAGCCTGAATGTCCGTCCGCCCGAATTCGTGCGGATATAAAACACCCCAGCATGCGAAGCTTCTCCCCGGCCCGGATGATGATCGACATAATATTCGTGGTTATCTTCGCGCGGCGCGATCAGCGAAAAATTGCCACCCGCGTGCTTCGCAGATAGATACCGCACTTCGCTCGCCGTGTGGCTCGCGCTCGTTAAGACTAGAAAGCTCCCACTCCGAGTACGCTCCACGCCAATGCGAAACCGCTCATCCTTTTCCTCATAAAGCAAAATCGGTGCTTCGCCTGAACCCAGCACATGCCGGTACAAGCGATGCGACCGCTTGGTGGTGTCATCCTCTTCAGTAAAAAACAGCGTGCGATTGTCCGCCGCCCAAGCCACGCTGGTCACGCGCTCAAATCTTTCACCCAGCGTCTCGCCACTCGACAATTTCTTTATCTGCAGCGTGTACTGCCGGAATCCAGTAGTGTCCGTGGAATAGGCCAACAGGTCGTTATCGTCGCTCACCTCAAAAGAACCCAGCCCCAAAAACGAGTGGCCTTCCGCCAGCATATTCAAATTCAACAACAATTCCTCTGACGCTCCCTCAGTATCAGGCCGCCGGCAGCGCACCGGATACTGCTTGCCTTCTTCCGTGCGCGTAAAATACGAGTAGCCCCGCAACCGGTAAGGCACTGACAAATCCGTCTGCTGAATTCGCCCCAGCATCTCCTGATAAAGTCTTTCTTGCAGGCCTTCCGTTGGCAGCAACACCTCGTCGGTATAGGCGTTCTCCGCCTTCAAATAATTAATTAGCTCGGCGCTTTCTTTATTGCGCAACCACGCGTAATGATCCACGCGCCGGTCATCATGGAGCACCATCTCCACCGGTTCTCTTCGCGCAATTGGAGGTCTCGCCGCACCGGCGTTCACGCCGCCGTTGGAAGCATTCCCGGTGCTTTTCTCAGCGGTCCCTGCGCCATTCGCCGCTGTGGTTGGAAGAGTTGTAGTCGTTGTTCTTAAGTCTTTATCCATGCGCCCCAATTCGTGATTTAGCGCAATCTAACCCGGCGGCTAGATCCACGCGGCCCACTAATGTCTCGTTCTGATAAAAATTGGCTTCGTCCGCTATACTATCGGAACTTCGCACCCGTAGAAAGCCGCTGTCTGGCAAGCAGGTATAGCCAATTTCTCTGAGTGACGGAATACCATGCCGGACGAAACCGAAATTAAACTCAAAATTCGTGACCTCAAAGCCTTCCAGCGAATCTTGAAGCGCCTGGGCGCCAAGCCCGTCGGTTCTGCAACCGGCCGCGTTCACGAAGAAAACGTGATTTTCGACACGCCTGATGGTGGTCTCGCCAAACACGGCCAGCTTCTCAGGCTCCGCACTGAAACAGCAGCGCCGACCTCCAAAAAATCGCCCAAAGCCGGTAAGCCCAAAAAGTCGCATAAAGCCGCTTCAGCCTCATCTTCAAAATCGTTAATGCCAACTCGCCAAATCCTCACCTTCAAGCGCCCCACCGCGCAGCAAATGGCAGCCCACACTAGCCGGTACCCATCATTCGGCTCCCACAAAGTCCGCGACGAAATCGAAGCCCAGGTCACCGACTCCGACAACCTGGTAAAAATCTTCGAAGGTCTGGGCATGCGCGGCTGGTTCCGCTACGAGAAATATCGCACCACCTACCAATTACCGGCCAAACAGTCTTGGGCTCGCGGCTTGCTCATCGAAGTCGACGAGACCCCCATCGGCACGTTTGTAGAACTAGAGGGCCCTCCCGCCGCCATCGATCGTGCCGCCACCGAGCTTGGCTATTCAAAAAAGGACTACATTCTCACCAATTACCTCTCGCTCTATGTCGAAGACTGCCGGCGCAAGGGTCAACAACCGCAAAACATGCTCTTCCCCAATAAAAATAGCTGACGCTCTTTCAAAAAAGTTCACATTCTGAAAATTTTCTGCCGCAAACGTCATTCTTTGCTTGACTTGCGGCGCTCCTCGGCTTATCACTGCTCAGGGCATCGCGCGCGTTTTTTTATTTCCCAACGCGAGTGCCCCGCAGCATGCCCGACCTTTAATTCCGGGTCGTCAGTACGGAGCAAATTCTCTCTCGATGTACTTAAGCGGCGAACTCGAACCTGAGCCTGGCGGCGTCCCTGCCAGCCAGATGCGAAGATGTTTCGGCCATAACCACATCTTCGTGAGTTTTTCGGGCGTACCTTCCGCCCAGGTGCAAGCCGCCGCTGCAACACGTGTCGAGAAAAATTCGCCCGTCGGGGGGGCTGCCCGGGGCTAGTGGCAAGTCCATTTCGTCAAGGAACTTGCCCGCAGCCTGTCGTCAGGTTTGCGGGATTTTTGTTTTTGCAATTCGCAGCGGCAGCACAACAGCATAAGGAATACGTTATGGAACTTTACGCCACCGAACTGATGGGCTCCAAAGCTTACGACGTGCAAGGCAACTACGTGGGAAAGGTGCGCGAGTTCTTCGTCGAGCCCGCGGACCAACCCAATCGTATTTCCCATTTTTTGCTGACCCGCGGCCATTTTCCGCCGCTGGTAGCTCGCCACGACCAGATCGCCTCGGTTTCCGTCGGTGAAATTCGCCTGAATGTCAGCGAACGCGCCCTCCAGCTCTATGAGCCCAACGAATCCTGGCTTGCTGTACAAAAAGATCTACTCGACCAGCAAATCATCGACATCCGCGGCCGCAAAGTCGTGCGTGTCAATGACGTCGACCTCGTTGAACTGCGCTCCAACGGCAACACGGAGCTACGCCTCATCCAGGTCGACGTTGGCCTCCCTGGCGCGGTTCGCCGCTTGCTTCACGGTATGGTTTCTCCGGCCATGATTCGCAGGCTGCAAAGCGGCCTCCCGCAAAGCACTATTCGCTGGGAGTTCGTCAACCTGGTGGAACCCGATCCCCTCCGCCGCGTAAAGCTGCGCATCACCCACGAAAAACTGGAAGACCTGCATCCCGCCGACCTCGCGGCTATCATGGAAGACCTTTCCGCTGCCGAGCGCCAGGGCATCATCGCCTCCCTTGACGAGCAAACCGCTGGCGCAGTGCTTGCCGAGCTCGACGAACGCCTCACCACCCAAATCGTCGAAAAACTCGATCCCGGCAAGGCCGCCGACATCCTCGAAGAAATGGCTCCGGACGCCGCCGCCGACCTCCTCGCCGACCTGCCCAAGCAGACCTTCGACGAAGTCCTCGAAGAAATGCCTGGACAGGAAGCCCGGGAAGTTCGCGAACTATTGCAATTCGATCCCAGCACCGCGGGCGGCATGATGAACCCCGATTTCGCATATGTGGGTGAAGAAACCACCCGCGACGAAGTAATTCAATGGATGCGTAATCAGGATCTGAATCTCGAGCAGCTCGATACCATCGTGCTCCTCGACAAATACGCCTCCTTCGCAGGAACCGTCACCGTTTCACGCTTGCTGCTGGCCGCTCCGGAACAAAGTGTCTCCGAGCTGAAAATGGAGCCGCTGTTGAACCTCGAGCCCGACGCCAAAGGCGAAGAAGTCTTCGAGCTCTTTGACAAATATAATTTGCGATCTTTGACCGTGATCGACGAGCACAAGCATCCCATCGGCGTAATCACCGTCGATGACGTAGTCTCGCGCTTGGTCAAGAGTCAGTAAAAATCGTTAACCCTTGCTCGCGCACTAAAAACTCTTAAGGGAAGGGAACGCAAAGCACCAATGGACTGGAGCGCCATCTCCGAGAGGTTCGCCACCGTCCGCTCCGGCGGCACGGACCTTCAGAAGCGCATCCGCAGTTTGCGCAAGCGCCTCACCCTGCTACTCGCGGTGGTAGGTCCCGGCCTGATCACCTCCAACGTAGACAACGACGCCGGCGGCATCTCCGTCTACACGCAGGCGGGGGCGCACTACGGTTACGCCTTGCTGTGGTCACTAATTCCCATGACCATCGCGCTGTACGTAACCGAAGAAATGTGTGCGCGCCTGGGCGTCATCACCGGCAAAGGCCTTTCCGATTTGATCCGCGAAGAGTTTGGCTTCCGCCCCACCTTCTTCGTTATGGTCACCGGCTTCTTCGTCGATTTGGCGAACGTGGTTGCCGAATTCGCCGGTGTTGCCGCGGCCATGGAGATTTTTCACATGAGCAAATACGCGGCTGTACCGATCGCCGCGATTCTTGTTTGGGCCTTGGTTTTGAAAGGTACCTACCGTCAGGTGGAGATTATCTTTTTCTTTGCCTGCGGCTTTTATGTCACCTACATAATTTCAGCGTTGTTGGCCAAGCCTGACTGGATCGTCGCAGCCCGTGCCACCGTTATCCCCAGTCTCCAATTCAGCTCCGATTATTTGCTCATGCTGACCGGCTTGATCGGAACCACTATCGCCCCGTGGCAATTCTTTTACCTCCAAGCTGGCTTCGTTGAGAAAAAAGTCGGGCCGCGCCAATACCCTCAGGCCCGCGCCGATGTGCTTGTCGGAAGCATCAGTTGCATGGTCATCGTTTTCTTCATCATCGTTTGTACCGCGGCCACTCTTTACGCCACCGGCCATCGCGACATCAATGAAGCCAAGGACGCGGCCCGTGCCCTGATCCCGCTCGCAGGCGTGTGGGCCGGCTACCTCTTCGCTTTCGGTTTACTGAACGCCTCGGTCTTCGCCGCCTCTATTTTGCCGCTTTCCACCGCGCACGTTATTTGCGAAGGGTTGGGCTTCGAAGCTGGCATCGATCATAAATTTGAAGACGCTCGCATTTTCTATGGCCTGTACACCGTTCTCATCGCGGTCGGCGCCGGCGTTGTCCTGCTCCCCCATGCCCCGCTTTGGAAAATCCTCATCTTCTCCCAGGTCGGCAATGGCATCTGGCTTCCCGTCGTCATTATTTTTATCCTTCTGCTCGTGAATCGCCGCGACCTGATGGGCGACTACGTCAACACCCTGACCTTCAATATCATCGCCTGGGTCACGGCCATTTTCATGATCGGTCTCACTCTCTTTTTGTCCTACGCATCACTCTTCCAGGGCGCTACAGCGCCTCAATAACCCCACCTACGCGCCCCAACCTACAGGTAATCCGGCATATTCCTACTCGTATCGCCCTATCGAGCCTTAGCCACTGCCATGCTAAAAGAAATCATCCCCGCCAGACCAAAGTTGGACGGCTTACCCATTACGTAAGCGTGAGAGTTCGCGAAAAAAACGGAGGAGTCAAAATGAAACTCGTTCTTGGAACAGCGGTGATGATTCTGGTTGTCGGCGCTCCTAGCTATGCCCGGCAAGAGCCCGATAAAGATAAACCTCAACAACAAGAACCGAAAAAGCAGGAAGAACCCAAGAAGGGCGAAGAACCGAATAAAGGCCGTCAGGAGCAGCCCGCTGACAAATCCAGGCAGGAGCCTGCCAGACAACAGCCGGAAGATCGCGCCAAACCCGCGCAGCAAAATGATCGCACCCAGCAACAGCAGCAAGATGAACGCAATCGCAATCAGGCGGCAAAGCCCGCGCAACAACAACAGCAAGAAGAGCGCAACCGCAACGAGCAGTCCAGGCCCGCACAGCAGCAAGATCGTCCGCAAGACCAGCAGCGCGCCCAGCAGACCCAACAGCACAACGACCGCGCCACTGCCAATGACCGCGGTAACGCTGGCAACGCTAATGAGCGCGGCGGAACCCGGCGCGTTCCCGACGAGCAATTTCGCGCCAGTTTCGGAAGCTCTCATCATTTCCGTGTGCAGCGCGGCGAGCGCCGCTTTAATTATGGCGGCTATTATTTCTCATACTCCGAAGCGTGGCCGTCTGATTGGGACTACGACGATGATGTATACATCGACTACATCGACGGTAACTATTACCTGATCAACCCGCGCCACCCAGGGATTCGCTTGCTGGTGGTAATCGTCGACTAACTCTTGGCACCGCAAGGTCCTGACGTTGCATCGCCGCCCCACGCGCCATGGTGGTTGCGCGTGGGGTTTTATTTTTATTTTTGAATTGAAGCAGCCAGCACTTAAACTCAGGTCGGAAGGCTGAGCGTTTAATCTGGAACCAAAAACTAACACCGTCGCATCCAAGTTCAGTCAGCTGAAACACTCATCAAAATTTCACTCGGAGGCGCGCATGAGAAAGCTAACGGGTCTGCTTGCAGTTCTTTTGATTTTGCCGCTTGCGGCATTCGCCCAGCAAAGAGGCGGAGGTGGCGGGCATCCTCAAGGCGGAGGTGGTGGGCAACATCCATCTGGAGGCGGTGGCCATGCTGGCCCGGAGGTTGGCGGCGGTCACATCCCCGCGCACGGGCCCACTCCATCTCGAGGCTCAGCTCCGGTCCAGCGCGGTGGCGGCGCAGTTCAGGCACAACGCGGGAATGAAGGAGGAGGCCGCCAAGGTGGCGAGCAAGGGCGTGCATCCTTTCGCGACCAGCAAGGCCATCCAGAAGCTCCTCACGTGCATGCTCACAACGATCAATGGGTCGGTCATGAAGGTGGCCGCAACGATGCTCGTTACCACCAGGATCACGTTTGGGAACACGGACACTTCGGCGGTGAAATTGGCCGCAACCACATTTATCGTCTCGAAGGCGGAGGCCGGGACCGTTTCCGGTTTGGCGGCTTTTTTTGGGGCGTCGCGCCTTACGACTACGACTACACCAGCGATTGGCTGTGGGACAGCGACGACATCGTAATATACGACGACCCAGATCACCCAGGCTGGTATCTCGCCTATAACACCCGCCTCGGAACCTACGCCCACGTCCAGTATCTAGGCGGCTAGCGGCCGTTTTTAAATTGTCTGATCCGCATAGCGGATCGGCTCACCCAACCGCTCAATTCGCGTGTGGGGTTTTTCTTGCGCTGGGCCAACGCGGTCGTGACAATTAGAATCTGTTCACTTTCGCCCGCTAACAACATTGCCTGTTATCTTTGCTAACCAGTACGCGAAATAGTTCACGATACTCTCGCGACGGTATTGGGTGAGTTTCCGATAAGTGCGTGACGTAGGTAGAAGGTACCGAGATTGGCCGATTAGACGCGCTTGTTGGCGGCGAAGCGGAGGCGGATGTAATCGGCGGTCCACTTGCCCTCGGCGTCGCAGAGTTCCGGGCGCAAGGCTTCTCGGACTTCAGCGATATAGGAGGGTCGTTCAGCGGGCGACAACGTTGAAGTGAAACTCTCGGCAAAGGTTTCCAGCCAACCGGTGACATCACCAGGGAGCGGAGTTGGGCGGGGTATCAGGGCGATATAGCTTACGACGAATCCGCCGCGCGTCAGTTGCTGGGAATATTCTTCGACGGTGGGGAAATACCAAGGGCTTGCGGCTTCTCCGTCCATGCTGCGGCGATTAAGGGCTTCAACCAACGCCTTCTTGATTTTGGCGACGCAACCGTGGCCGCCGAGTTCGCCGACGAAACGTCCGTGCGGTCTGAGCGTGCGATTCACTCCGGCGATGACCTGGGCGGGATTGCGCATCCAGTGCAGCGCCGCGTTGCTGAATACGGCGTCGAATTCGTTATCGAAATCGAGAGCTTCGCCATTCATAACGCGGGCGTCCAGGCCCAGTTTTCGCGCGGCGTCGATTTGCTGAGCGCTCGCATCGACGCCGATCACGTCGCATCCCAACGCGGCGAGCTTCGCAGTGAGCACGCCGTCGCCGCAGCCGAGGTCTAAGATGCGCTCGCCAGCGCGCGGCGCGAGCAGATCAACTACGGGCGCGCCAAGATCAGCGACGAAGCGGGCGTTGCGGGCGTAGCGGTCAGGATCCCAAGTTTGCGGGTGTGCCATTTTCGACGTGGTTCGCCGTGCCGGAATAGCTTACCAGCCTTTCTGTTTCCGGCTTTTGGTAATTCGGTCACTTCGAGCGTAACTCCTATAAGTCACGATAGACGCCCGAACAAGGCTGGCGATTCGAACACGTTCATTACCCCGGTGCGCCCATCGGCGGTCCGAGCAAAGGATTTTGACGCAATGGCACCATGGGTTCCGATAAGTCGCATAATCGAAAAACTGTCCCGATACTCAGGCGACACATCGTTTGCATTCCTACAATCCGTATGTTTGCCACATCCCCGGTTGAATCTCCCGACATGCTCAATGCGCGTGTGGGGTTTTTGCTACGCCAGAAAAAAATACCTCCTTTCCGTCGTGGACAGAGTTATGCCTGGCAGAGAAGTCCTAGGTAGCCTGAATCAACTCATTGGGTCATCGCCTGAATCAACAAAACTACTGCGATCCCAGCCAGGCCAGCGTAAACATATTTGAGGTAGGTTTCCTCGCGCAGGCGATGATTCACCAGCCTGCCGAGCAAGATCGCTGGGACTGCAGCAGGCAACGATATCAGGTAGTAGTGCGTCACCGCGGGCACGCTTAGGGAGGTCCCGGCGGGACAAGTTGGCTGCTTAGTGGTGCGGTCTCAATTCAAGGGAACTGCCCCCGCTGCAATCCGGCCACCGCAGGCTGATATTCGCGATCAATTCGGCCTTTGGCGCGGATAGAGTTACGTCAATGAGGAAGGAAGCGCTCAGCGGGTTGCATGCACCGGACTCTGGGTTGTGGGCGCTGCACTCATCGTCATTGTCTGGTTCAGGGCCTGTTATGTCGAGACAATACTTACCAGGTTGGATTCCAATAATCGTGAAGTTACCCGCTTGATCTGTCTCAAACCGCAGAGACCTCGCTTCCGCATTTCCACTCCTTCAGATTCCCGTGGGAATGCTTCATGCCCCGAGAGTACTTGATCTCACCCCTCTCGGAGAACGCGGTATCCGTTAGAGCCTTGACGGATATCGTGGCGCCCGGCACGGTGATCGAACGACGTTCTTCATCGTGACTATGTCCCATCAGGGACCATCGCCCGCTGCCAGTGACTGTTCCGGATAGCTGTCTTA
>DATBBY010000170.1:0-2655 GCA_036270765.1 Candidatus Acidiferrum sp. | reverse complement strand
TCTTGCTACGCGCAAAGATTTGCGGCGGCTCTGGCAGACGCTGCGCGAAGCAGTTGAAACGGTTGGGGGCCGCGCGATGGGTTATCAGGCGCTGAATGCGTTGCGGCTGGAACAAGGAATTCCGTGGTTTGGGTACGACTTCGGTGACAAGCAAATTCCGCACGAAGCGGGACTGGAACATTCGCATATCAGCTACACAAAAGGCTGCTACACCGGACAGGAAATCGTAGAGCGGGTGCGCTCGCGCGGCCAGGTGAATCGCGTGCGTGTTCTGGTAAAGCTCGATACGAGCGAGCCTCCTGTCGCAGGAACTATACTGATGGCTGACGGAAAAGAAGTGGGACACGTCACGCGGACAGCATTTTCACCGGCGCTGCAAAGTGCAATCGGAATGGGTTCCGTGCGCCGCGAAAAAAGCCAACTCAACAGTCAATTATCCTGCGGCACCAACGTGGCGAACGTCATCACTTCCCCGTTGTCAGCATCGCAATCCAAGTCATAGACTCGAACACGAGGTCGTTCACCACATCCTTCGGGCGAGATTGGTCTTATGTTCGAGCGATACACAGAAAAAGCGCGTCGAGTGATATTCTTCGCGCGTTACCACGCGAGCCGATACGGCAGCCATTGTATTGATACTGAACACCTTCTGTTAGGACTGATGCGCGAGAATTTCCCTTTGATCAGCCATATGATTGGCTTTGGAATTTCAGCCGACGCAATCCGTCAAGAAATTGCAAAACAAACCCAACGCGGCGAACCTTTTTCCACCGCCGTCGTGAGGCAACGACGCCAGCCGGTAGTCCCTATTCTTACCGCGTAGCGCCGAAGCCCGCCGGCAGCGCCATGGATGCAGTGAGCCGTTTTCTCTCCGGACTGAAAAATAAAGCGTCGCCAGAACTGGCCGACTTTTTCGTCGACAACGGCCAGTTCATCGATGCTTGCGGAAAAATATGGCTTGGCCGCGAGGAAATCAAGAAGGAGTTCGACAGATTATTTGCGGCGTTCTCTAAGAAGAATGCGAGCTATCGCATCGAGAAAACTACTTCTGAACACCAAGAGGCAGTGCTGGTCTCGGTTTTATGGGAGAACGCGCTCCGTATAGAACAAACGCCGAGGTCGGTGCTGCGCATGACGGTGGTTTTGGTTAAGGAAGGCGATGAGTGGACAATCTTTCTTATTCAGATTGCTCCGGTCGCTCCCTGAGACCGCTGGCGCGAGTCAAATTCGCGACGCCAGCCGACCTGCTCCGGCCTACTCTCCCGGTGGGAATATTGCAGTGGCCATCAGTCGAGATCCTTCGGGCCGCTGCGTGCACTTCAAGATGACAAAGCCGGTCGAAGCTGTACGGCGGTGCGCTGATGCCAGGACGCACTTCATATTGGTTAGCAGATTCAAGAACATTCTGCACTTTGGCGGAAAAACTTCCGGAAGACGCTCGGCATTTGCGCCTGAAGCGCGCCCTCCCTCGAACAAAGTGTCAAGGCAGAAGTGGCCCTGGCGCCATGATCTTTTAATTTTTGGTGTAGGCGCGGACGTAGTCCACCAACATTTGTTGGGGGAACTGGGTGGCGGCGTCGGGGCTGCCCGGCCAGACTCCACCGACCGCAAGGTTCATAATAATGAAAAAGGGATGATCGAAAACCCATTGGCCGCCTGCGGGCCACTGCGCCTGGGTGAAGGTGGCGTAGTTGTTGGAATCCACGTAGAAGCGAACTGTTCCGGGCTCCCACTCGATGGCGTAGATGTGAAAATCGTCGGAATAATTCTGGCCGACCGGTAAGGAGACAGTTGCAGTCAAATCGGAAGTAGGCGCGGTCGAGCTTGGACCATGAAGCGACCCGTGAATGATTCCTGGCTCGCGCCCGATATTTTCCATGATGTCGATTTCGCCGCATTTGGGCCAGCCGTTTTGCGTAATGTCGTTACCCAGCATCCAGAAAGCGGGCCAGATTCCCCGCCCTTTGGGGATTTTGATGCGTGCTTCGAAGCGGCCGTAGGCCTGCGTGAATAGATTTTGCGTTTTGAGCCGGGCAGAAGTGTAGTTGCGCGCGACGCCGTAGGCGCCGGTGTAGTTCTCTTGTATCGCGGTAATCACCAGATTGCCGTTTTGGATTTGTACATTTTGCGTGCGCGATGTGTAGGACTCCAGTTCCTGATTGCCCCAGCCGCTGCCGCCGAGATCGTAGGTCCACTTGGTGGAGTCGGGCGCGGAGCCGTCGGCGGAAGAAAATTCATCTGACCAGACCAGAGTGAATCCTGAACCGGGAGGAAGAACCGGTGGTAGGGCAATGGCACCGCCGCCTCCACAGCTGGATGCAAATAAAAAAGTTACAGCGGACAGGCCGAGAGCCGGCATGCGCACGGCGCGATGATATAGGAGCGGTACAGTTAAGGAAAAGATCTGGCGCCGAGGAAAGTTACGCAATGTTCAATGCGCGTTTGAAGGAGCCCTTTTCGCTGTCGATCTTTTTTTGTAGCTGCAAGATCGAGTACAGGAGAGCTTCGGGACGCGGCGGGCAGCCGGGGACGTAAACGTCGATGGGAATGACTTGATTGCAGCCTTGCACGATGGCGTAGTTGTTGAAGACGCCGCCGGAAGTGGCGCACGCGCCCATGGAGATGACCCACTTGGGCTCGGGCATTTGATCGTAA
>DATBBY010000169.1:0-1537 GCA_036270765.1 Candidatus Acidiferrum sp. | reverse complement strand
GAATGAAACCTTGCGGGGCCGCGTGCGCGTGAGATTCCAGGGAAGCCGATCCGTGGGTAGCCATTATTGCTTCTCCGCCTCCCGTGCCGCCAGCCATTTATCGAAATCTTCCTGGCTGACGACTCTCACAATTCCGTGCATCTTGTAATGCCCCAGCCCGCACAGCTCCGCGCAGGCAATCTCATAATCCCCCGTTTGGATCGGCGTGAAATGCATGTGAATCGCCAGGCCCGGCACGGCGTCCTGCTTGAAGCGCATCTGCGGTACAAAAAAGCTGTGGATCACATCGTGCGATCGCAAAATCACTTCCACCTCGCGGTTCACCGGCACTACCATCACTCCGCTCACCACGTCATCTTTGGAAGCCGGATCTTTCGCATCCAGCCCCAGCGCGGCTTCGCCGCCCGCCGACGCATCTTCCAACTCCGGTTTTGTCGCGCCAAACTTTCCATCCGGCCCGGGATACCGGAAGTACCACGCAAACTGCATGCCGGTAACTTCCACGCGTACCGCGTTCGACTCTGCCGCGCGGAATCGCTCCGAAGCCCAGATCGAGCTGCTCATCAGGTTCATTCCCACGAACAGGATCGTCGTCAGAACCGTCCATACAATTTCCAGCGTGGTGTTCCCGTGGGAATAATGCGCCTTCTCCTCGCTAGAACTGCCGCGATCGCGGTACTTCCACACCAGCACTCCCAAGGCTAACTGCGCCGCGACGAACACCGTCCCCATGAGAATGAAGCTCACAAAAAAATGATGATCGATTCCCGCAGCCGCTGCAGAGGCTCCGGCTGGCAACCACCACGTTTTTGCGATAAAGAAATACGTGCTGACGATGGTGATCAGCCAGATGACGAGCAGTAGAACGAGGCCCATGCGGCTCGACCTCCCGAGTTTGGATTGTCGGCCTTCCCCACCGAGGCCCACTCTAATTCCCCATGATGAAACATGATCAGAGAAGTGGGGGGACGTAAACCGCGCCGAATATATCACAGGTTTTTCTGAGCGCAAGCGCGTTCTTCGATTTTTCCCGAAGCGGGTTCTTCAATGTTCAGACATCGCACTCCCTCTTTGTCGCCAAAATTGCGACTCGCAAACATTCCCCGCAAACATACGTTGACGAATTTTTTTGATTTGAGTAATATCCGTTTCGATTCTGGGGGGTCCGGCTAAATGTTTGGGGCCTCACGATGTTTTCGTACTGCACTTTTCCAATCCGACGGGCCACCGGCGCTGGCAGCCGTCGCGCCCTACTGCTGTAATTTGTCTATCCGTTCCGCAAATTTTCGTTCGAATCAACGCGGGTTGAGCGTTTTCTTTAGCAAACGAAATGCGCTTGGCCATTTTTTTCGCGGTGTGTTTCAGATTCACAGGCTCACGTCCTAGGGGGAACTGCGCGGCGCCGCATCTCGCCGCACAAGAAAAGTTCGACACTCAAATATCCAGGAGGTATTGCATGGCGGCCCCGGAGTCCGATTCGGTCAAACCAAAACCAGAGGCAGCAAAACCCTCTGCCGCTGGCGGCACGGATGCCACT
>DATBBY010000168.1:0-5868 GCA_036270765.1 Candidatus Acidiferrum sp. | reverse complement strand
CAGCAATGCTTGGATGGAAAAGATCGCCGGTGGCTGGACCCTCAGCGGCATCTTTAATATCCACTCTGGATTCCCCTGGAGTCCGATGGTGAGCGTCAATGGCGGAAACACCTATTGCACGCAATGCGGCTACGGGTCACTCTTCCCTACCACGTACTTGGGTGGCGCGGGTGGGAGCACCAGCAACAGTGCATTCGAGACCGTTGCCAACTCGAATTTCCCTAAAGGTGGGCCCGCCTATTTTACACCGACAAACTACCCTGCCTTCCTCGGCACGTCGCTTCCCCCGGCCCCTGGAGTCCATCGCAATTCGTTCAACCTTCCCGGATATAAGGGCGTCGACATGACGCTGGCCAAGGCCTTTGGCCTGCCGAAAGCGCCGGTGCTTGGCGAAGGCGCGAGGATTGAATTGCGCGTGGATGCCTACAACTTATTCAACAATTTGAACCTTAACCCCAACCAAATCTCCAATAACATTGGCAGCTCCAATTTCGGCACAATCACCGGTGCTCTTGCCGGCCGTGTCATTACCCTGGGAGCCCGCTTCAGCTTCTAACCAACCGCAGCGCCTGTTAGGCGCTGTGTTTTTTTCTCGAGGATCGGAGAGCGGCTGCGATTGAAAAATCCAGCCGCTGTTTTTTTTTTGGCGCCATTCAGTGCCATTCTGAACGACGGTAATGGGAACCCTGGAATTCCAAACAGAAACACCTTGCTGCGCAGTTTGTGAGGTACCTAAATTATGCTTAGGGCGGTAGCTGCTGTTGAGGTTGGATTCCGTGATTCCCAATGAGCGATAAAGCGTGCGTGATCGGGGCCGGCCCTAACGGCTTGGCGGCCGCCATCGTGCTGGCTCAGGCTGGTGTCCACGTGGACGTATTGGAAGCGCAGGCCCAGCCGGGCGGCGCGGCGCGCACCATGGAATTAACTCTTCCCGGTTTCAAGCACGACTTTGGCTCAGCAGTTTACCCACTCGGCGCAGGGTCGCCGTTCTTTTCATCATTGCCACTCAGCAGCCACGGCCTGGAGTGGATCCACTCCCCCGCTGCTTTGGCGCACCCTCTGGATGACGGCTCCGCCGTGATGTTGGAACGCAGCTTGGATCAAACTAGTGGCTCGCTCGGCATCGACGGAAAAGCGTGGGATCAGCTGATGCGCCCCTTCGTTGAGCACTGGAAGAAATTCGCTCCGCAAATCCTGGGACCAGTGTCGTTCCTTCCGAAAAGCCCATTACTGATGGCGCGATTTGGAATGCTGGCGATGCAGTCGGCCCATTCTGTGGCTCGCCGATTCCGTGACCGAAGAACGCGCGCGCTTTTCGCCGGCTTGGCCGCTCATTCTTTTCTAAGCCTGGATGAACCCTTGAGCGCAGCATTCGGAATTCTGATGGCTGTGCCGGCACACGCCGTTGGTTGGCCGATTCCTCGAGGTGGCGCGCAATCCATCACAACCGCGCTCTGTGGAGTTCTCGCGAGCTTCTCGGGCAAGCTACATACCTCCGCGCCGGTCGAAAATCTGACCGCATTGTCCAGCTATTACCTGACTCTTTGCGATCTCACTCCGCGGCAACTTCTCAAAGTTGGCGGGCGAAGATTTTCTGAGAGCTTCATGCGGCAATTGACGGGCTACCGCTACGGAGCCGGTGTCTGCAAAGTGGATTATGCGCTGAATGCTCCCATCCCGTGGAAAGCTGCGGATTGCTCTCGCGCAGCGACGGTGCACCTTGGCGGAAGCTTCGAGGAGATTGCGGAATCGGAAAAGGCCGTGCGAAACGGACACCACCCCGACAGGCCCTTTGTTCTACTAGCTCAGCCAAGTCTATTCGATAGTTCTCGCGCTCCGGCGGGGAAACACACCGCTTGGGCTTACTGTCATGTGCCGAATGGTTCGAATGTGGACATGCTGCAGAAATTGGAGGATCAGGTTGAGAGGTTCGCGCCAGGATTTCGCGACTGCATTCTGGCGCGTCGTGTTTTTCCCCCCGCAGCCCTGGAAAGTATGGACGCGAATCTTGTAGGCGGCGACATCGGAGGCGGAATAATGGACATTCGAAATTTTCTATTCCGGCCTACGCGTCGTCACTATGCCACCTCAGCGCCGGACGTTTATATCTGTTCTTCATCCACTCCCCCGGGCGGAGGAGTGCATGGCATGTGCGGTTATCACGCTGCAAAGATGGCGTTGACCAGGTTGAAGCGCAATTAGCGCAATTTTGCGCACACCTTCAGTGATCCAGTGAAAGCCTTGGCGGCGTCACTGACGCGGCTGCACGTTGGGCGCTTCGACCGTGCGAATATTGCCATCGGCGTCGCGTTCGATCGTCGGCGCATAAAGTCCCAGGAATTGCCGCCGCCACCACAGACCTTGCGCGCGTTTCTCAGCCATGGATGTGAACCAATATTGCCAAAGCACCGCACGCACCTGGCGTGGCGGCTTCTGCGGAAACGGATTTTGCTTAAAAAGACTGAGTACGTCGCTATCGTTCGAAAGCAAACGCACTTCCGTTCTGGGCACGATGGAATATTCTTGCCAAGAGCCCAATGACGCGAACCACAAATTCCAGTCGAACCGTGGCTGATAGGGCGCATAGATTCCCGGCGGCTTATCCAGGTCCTGCGGTTTGTAGCGAAACGGGTAAGCCACCCAGTTCTTCCCATCGTGCGAACCTTGAAATTCAATCTCGTAACGCCCGCGCGTCATCACCGCAAAAAGTCCGTATCGATTCGCGATGCGAAACGGTTCAAGTGCCACTACCGGCGAAGTCGGCACAGGCAGCGGGCCGACCATCCAGATCAATTCCGCCACGGTGGCATAAAAAATCCAGGCAAATAAAACGGCGGTCAGCGATAGCTTGGCGATCTTGAGTTGATCGCGGAAGCCTCCTGAAGTTTGACCTTGGCGCTGTTCAGGCGTCGCAGCCCCTGTGAAAGGCTGTTTCCATCCCTGCGGCAAAAATCGCAGCAGAAATTCATCATCCAGCAGCAAGACTCCCAACGCCAGCACCAGGTAATTCAAAAAAGTGTAATTTGCGGTGAATATAACTCCCAGCTCCCAGGGAGTCACAATAAAAAAACACACGATACGCCAACGCCGCGACAAAAATAGCATCCACACCAAAACCAACTCCAGCGCCAGCGTTCCGAACGCTGTTGAAGCGTGGAACCAGTGAGGTAAATGCTGCATGTACCAGCCGATCCACGTAGGCAGCGGACCGTTCTGATAATATTCGTCCATCGCTGTGAAGTGCCGCCACTCTGGGTCTCCACTCATCCTCTTCGCCACGCCGGATTCGAAGTAGATGCGGAACCATTCCCATTGCAGCAGGAACAGGCTGGCACGCAATGGGGATGACGACCGCCCAAAACCAGGACGCAGCCCGGACGGCGCGAAGAAAAGAGAAATAAATCCTGCTTCCAGCAGCATGCCGTCCGACTGGTAACCTGAAAAATCCTGCGCCGCGCTCACAAAAGACAGAAAGCACACAAAACAAATCGCTAGCATGCCGCGCGGCCACAGATTCAGCACCAACAACAATGCGGCGCCCATCCCGGCCCAGCACAACGCGATTAACATGTGCGGACCGTTCGAAAACCACAGCACGGTAGGCGCAAACCATATCCCCCGTGCGTGTCCAAAAGCTTGTACTACGGCTTGGAGATAATCGTTCGCGGGAAGAATCCCATTTGGTCCGATGAGACCACGGATTTGAAACGCAAGGGAGAAGAACGCAGAAAAATAAATGCAGCCTAAAGCCCGCAAAAACAGCCATCGCGGAATCAAGCGGTCAGTGGCGCCGTGCTCCGCGTCGAATAACCATCGAGTGGCGGACCAGAGCCATTCCATGATTACTAACAATTATGATACGAACAGCGAGGACCCGAAAGTCATTGATCCCTGGACCGCGCCTACTACATCACTGTTTATTTGGAGCTTCGACCTCGGACTTGGTGATTCTGCCGGACACTTGCATCGGGCTCGGGAGGTCCGAGCGATCCCATCCACCGCCCAGCGCTTGAATCAATTGTACCGATGCGGTCATGGCCTGGGTGCGCAACGAAGCGAGAGTTTGCTGGTTGGAGAGTAGCGTGGTTTGCGCGACCAGCACGTTCAAATACGTGTCGACGCCGGTATAGTAGCGCGCATTCGCCAACTCCAGAAAGCGTTCCGCGGACTTCACGGCTTCCTGTTGCAGCTCGATTTGTTTGGACAAAATCCTCACCGACGCCAGGAAGTCTTCGACCTGTTGAAACGCTGTGAGCACCGTTTGCCGATAACCAGCCACATTTGCATTGTAAGTGGCTTCAAACTGCAGCACTGTGGCGCGCCGGAGTCCCGCATCAAAAATAGTTTCCGACACCGAAGATCCTACGGACCAGAAGCGGCTCGAATAAGAGAGAAGATTTGTTATCGTAGAGCTTTCAAAGCCCCCGGTCGCGCTGAGCGTCAAATTCGGATAATACGCCGCCACCGCTACTCCGATCTGCGCATTGGCTGCCGCCATGCTGCGTTCGGAAGCCGCAATGTCCGGTCGGCGTTCTAAAAGTTGCGACGGCACACCGATGGGCACCGCGGGAGGCGCATGGTCCAGCGGCTTAACCGGTAGAGAAAAACTGGAGGCGGGGGTCCCAATTAAAAGCGCGATGGCATGTTCAAACTCCGCACGCGCTATACCCAGATTTTCCGCGGCCGACTCGGCGCTCTGTAGCGCATTTTCTGCCTGGACCAGCGAAATTTCATTATCAATTCCGGTCTCAAATCGTGCTCGGGTCAGCTCGACGGACTTCTTATCGGCTTCAATAGTTTCGTCGAAGATCTTCTGTAACGCGTCCTGACCGCGTAATTCGAACAAAAAATTCGCCAGGCTAGCTTGCTCAATCAATCGCTCGTTTTCCAGGTCGGCGGCGCTCACTTGAGCATTGTACTGAGCTGCATGAATCTGGCTGCGAATCCTTCCCCACAGATCAGGGGCCCAGGAAACGTCGCCCGGAAGCGTAAAAAGAGACGATTGCTTCCCACCAGCCGTTGCGACCGCGCCGCCTCCCGTTCCATTGGTCGGCGTGGAATTTCCTAGATTGCCAGAGGATTGCGACCGCGAAACGGAAGGAGTCGTTCCTATCGTGGGGTAAAGTTGCGCATGCGCCTGCGCAACCAGCGCGCGAGCAGCCATGAAATTCTCGAAAAATTGCTTGATGTTCTGATTGTTGATGTTAAGTTGTTCTTCAAGCCCATTCAGCTCGGGATCATTGAAAATTTCCCACCATTTGCCGCGCAACATTGCGTCCTGAGGCTGCGCCACTTTCCATGGGCCGGGATCCTGAACCTGCGTCGGCGACTCCTTGTACGAAGGAGGTGGCGGTTGAGGGGTTGCGTCCGGCCGGTGATATCTCGGCCCTACCATGCACCCGGCAAGCCAGAGTGTTGCGATTGCGGGGACCAGTAAGATTTTCAGACGAATTTTTTGCATATGCATGGTTTTCAAACTAATCCGCTGCGGAAGGTTCCGCACCTGTGGGATTGAATGTGTCGCGCGGTTCCCCTAATACCCGAAGCCGCAGCCGGTCCAGCGTCAGATACACCACCGGAGTGGTATACAGCGTGAGCAGTTGACTTACGATCAAGCCTCCGACAATGGTGATTCCTAGTGGGCGTCGCAGTTCAGAACCCGTGCCTGTCCCAAACGCCAACGGCAAAGCTCCAAACAGCGCGGCCATAGTGGTCATAAGGATTGGTCGGAAACGCAGCATGCATGCTTCGAAAATCGAGTCTTCGGTGCTCTTGCCGCCTTCGCGTTCTTCTTGCAGCGCGAAATCGATCATCATAATGGCATTTTTCTTGACGATGCCGATAAGCAGCACGATGCCAATAATGGAA
>DATBBY010000167.1:0-60318 GCA_036270765.1 Candidatus Acidiferrum sp. | reverse complement strand
AAAAGCGCCGGCCTGCTTCGGTCGGGATGACCGGTCTGGGCGGTGGCGCGAACGACGACTCGCTTTGTTTTCAACGCCTAACTTTGCTTATGGCGACTGATTTTGTTTACAACGACTGATTTCGTTTTCAACGGGTGATTTTTCTTTCTGGCGGCGTTACTTGCGGCGGAGCTGCTCAACCCAACGGAAGAGTACTTGATCGAAGGGCCCTTCCACGTCCAAGAATTCGACGCCCATGCCGACACGCGGCTTCAGTACACGAATTACCCCCAGGGCTTCGACTACTTGATCTTTGCGCGTGAGAGTTGCGCGAACCCGGCAACCCACTTTAAAAGTCTTACTGGAACAGATAAATGCGCCGGCAATGGAAAGATCGGAGGTTACGCCGCTGGCGGTCGTGCCGGTTTCCAAATCCAGTAATGAGGCGTCAGCAGCAAAAGGATAGCGAATGGAATATCGCCGGTCGCGCACTGCGATGCAGCGCCACGGTCCAGTTGATGATGGGTCTTGCATGAAGATTACATTACTCACAGTCGGATGAGGTCTGAGCGGCTAAAAAAGCGGCTGGGAAGCTCCCTCGCTACACAAATTGTCTCTTGGAATCGTCTGATGTGTAGCATTTTCAAATCTCATATCTGCGAAAAAGCTAATACCTGAGCGTCCCGCAGCGCCGGTGCTAGCGAATTATCGTTATTAGCCGCTACGACAAGCCTACAAGACCGAGTCCCTGGGAGCGTAAAATCGAGTGCTATCCTGCACGGGTACCTCTATCTTTTCAGGCGAACCTACAAATGCGCGCGGATGGGCTGCGGCAAAGCGATCGTGTAAATTTCCGGATGCCGGTGGAGGCATCGTGGTTCGGCAACAACGGGACTACGTTCAAGCGCACCGCGACAACCATGCTGGTAAGCAAGAATGGTGGGGTGTTGAGGCTCGCGGAGAGGCTGCCTGCCGGTCAGGAACTGACGCTGCGCCGCCAACAGGATGGCGAGGTGTGGAAATCCGCTCGGGCACGGGTTTTAGCTGAAATTGACCAGGATCCCGAAGGCTTTCTTTATGCCTTTCAAATTTTAGAGCCGCGGGCGGATTTCTGGGACATCGAGTTCCCGGCCCTCGGTAAAGCTGACGATGCGGTCGCGCGGTTGTTGATGGAGTGCAGTTTTTGCGAGCGGCGGGAAGTGGTTTATTTAAATCCGTTAGAACTTAAATCCTTCGAAATGCGGAAGTGTGTTGCACGCGTTTGCAGCCAGTGCGTAGCTCCCTCCATCTGGATCGAAGCGCAGTCCGAAATAGCCACGCCGACGGTGCATGGGTATGTGGCAAACATCGAGGAACATGTTGTCCCTCGGCGAAAACGCGCGCGGGTCAAGGCGCGTGTGCTGGCATGTATCCGGCGCCGAGGCTTTGAAGAAGAAATTGCGGTGTGTGAAGATTTGTCCAAGGGCGGACTGAGTTTCCGCAGCCGTAATCGATACCCGGAAGGAACTCGTATGGAAGTTGCGGTGCCGTTCACTCCTGGAAGCGGCGCCATTTTTGTCCCGGTTCGAATCGTGTTTTCGGTGGCACTGCCCGGCGCGGGTCTTTTCAAGCACGGCGGGGCTTACGTAAAGACATTGTCGGGTTCCGGTGCTTGAAGGGTTGATTTCAGTCGAGATCAAAAAAGTGAATCGCGCACTCCAACACGGCCGGCCAGAATCTCAAACGAAGAATAATTAGTCGAGAACGGCCACGGATCCTCGTTCGCTGCGACGCCGATGCAGGTAGTGCATCGCAATATTCAAATAAATCTCACCGCAGGGCGTTTCCAAGCCCAGAACCATAGCTTCGGTATCCACTGTGCTTGACAGGCCCGTTTCGTCGGCGTGAATTTCCGGCGGAAACACCTTGAAGCGAAATCCCTGGTCGTTCAACAGGGTCACGGAATTCCCGATAACCATATTCGCCAGCTCGCACACAGTCTCGTGCACCAATTGCTGGCTCGCAGTAAGTTCCGTGCCGGCCAAATGGCTGGCAACTTTTACCGCGACGTCTGGCGAGAGATCGAGAATTACCCGGCCTTCGATGTCGCCTTTGATGGCGATCAGTGCGGCCACACCTTTACGGCGATAGGTGTCTTCGTCCATGGTGAGATCAATTATTTTCGCGGACGATTGAAGCAAATCAGAAAATACCGCGTCGGCAGCGTTGATGAAAGGCTGGATGAGTTCCATTCTCATGCGTGTTCTCCTGCCAGCACGGTGGGCGCGCCGGCGGCCGTTGGGTCATCGCTCAAAACGTAACGCAAAATTTCGTATAGCACTTCCGGTTTTACCGGCTTCTGCACGAAATGTTTGGCGCCCTTTTGCAAGGCGGCCAGTATATTTTCCTGATAACCTACAGAGGAAACCATGACGATGCGAGCGTCGCTGTGTTGGCGGACGATGCGCTCGACTGCTTCAATGCCTTCCATCTGGGGCATGGTGATGTCCATCAGGACGATATCCGGCTTAGTACGGTTAAACTCCGCGATGGCGGTGAGACCGTCGCCAGCCTCGCCGGCCACTTCCCCGCCAAAAGTCTGGATCATTTTGATGAGGTTCTTGCGCGCGAATACGGAGTCGTCTACCACCAGGTAGCGGACGGATTTATTATCTTTGCGTTGAAGGGCAGCAAATTGTGGCATAAGAGTCTCCTTGAGCCGGGACCGATTCAGTTTCGATGAGAAACGGAAATGGTCTCGGCTTTTTCCGACTTATCTTTTTCCTTTTTTTCAGAATTCGTTTTTTCCGTACCGTACTGGCTCGACAGATACGCGACCAAACCGTCGAGCGGTACAATCCTGTTGGCGTAGCCTTTGGCAATGGCGGCACGGGGCATGCCGCTTACTACGCAACTCTCTTCGCTCTGCGCGATAGTCATTCCACCGGCGGACTTGATGGCGCCCAACCCTGCGGCGCCATCTTCACCCATCCCGGTCATCAAGACTCCGACGCCAGTAAGGCCAAATTCCTGGGCCACGGAGTGAAACAGCACATCCACGGAAGGCCGATGACCATTCACCGGGGCCGCATCGTTCAAGACCACCATGTCACCGCGAGGCATGCGGCGAACCATCATGTGGCGATTACCGGGGCACAAAAGTACGCGACCTGCCAAAAGAAGATCGCCGGAGCGTGCTTCGTGAACGTTCAACGCGGAGCATTCGTCCAAACGCCGGGCAAACATTTCGGTGAAGCCCTCGGGCATGTGCTGAACGATTAAAATGGAAGATGGAAAATCCGCGGGAAGCTGAGAAAGCATGAACTGCAAGGCGTTTGGTCCTCCGGTGGAAATACCGATGGCGATGATGCGATTGGGGGGCACCGCGAGCCCGGGCTTTTTCTTCAAACCTACTGGCGATTCCGACACGACTGCGGGCGGCAGGCGACGGCCTGCAGCGCGCTTAGCAACTTTGATTTTCTCGATAAGCTGATCGGCGATGCCGTCCAGATGCCCAACGGCGGCGTCCTGGGGCTTAGCGACAAAATCGACTGCGCCCAAGGCTAGCGCTTTAAATGTTGAGTAGGCGCCCTCTTTGGAATGGGTGCTGAACAAAATTACCGGGACCGGCGCACTTTTCATGATCAGCCGCAGCGTCTCCATACCATCCATGCGCGGCATTTCGAGGTCGAGGGTAACGACGTCGGGGCGCAGCTCCTGGATTTTTTTCAGAGCGAAGGCCCCGTCCATGGCGGTACCTACGACTTCGATGGCGGCATCGCGCGCCAAAATTGCCGGGATGAGCTTGCGCATCAACGCGGAGTCGTCAACGACGAGAACTTTGATTCGCTCGCTCATGCTATTGCTTCCATGGGTAGGGCCTTTGAGAATCGAGAGATAACTGCGGGTACGTTCAAGATCAGAACGACGGTGCCATCACCGAGTATGGAGGCACCACTGACCAGATCACTGGACACGATGTCGCTAGGCAGTGCTTTGATTACTAATTCTTCCTCGCCCACCAAAGAATCGACGAGCAGGCCAAAACGCTTTTCCGCTGCGCCAATCACTGTTACGAAACGGTTTTTTTTGGTTGGCAAAGCCGGTGAAGCAGCAACGGCGTGTATGTGATCCAGACGGTTTAATCGCACCAGGGTCAGAAGCTGATCGCGAAGACGCAAAATTTCGCGCTGATCGACCATGTGAATCTCGTCTTCGCGAATGCGCGTAATTTCCACGACAGAGGACAATGGGACAGCAAACAGGCGGCCGCCAACGCGGAACAACAAGGTCTGAATGCTGGCGAGGGTCAACGGGGCGCGCAGCTGAATGGTGGTGCCTTTGCCCAGCTGGGTGCTCACTTGCACGGTGCCTTTGAGCTTGCCCATAGCCGCGCGAACCACATCCATGCCAACACCGCGACCGGACACTTCGGTAACAGCTGAGGCGGTGCTAAAGCCCGGCTCAAAAATCAAATTTAAAGCTTCCTGCTCGCTAAGACGCGCGGCTTCGTCCTGGTTGAGAATTGCTTTTTCCACCGCTAGCGCGCGCAGCTTGGTGGTATCCATTCCGCGTCCATCGTCGCGTACTTCGATGACCACTTGGGCGCCTTGGTGAAAGGCGTTCAGGAAAACTGTTCCACGCGCAGGTTTGCCCACGGCCACGCGTTCGTCGACTGGATCAATGCCGTGATCAACGGCATTACGAACCAGATGCATTAAAGGCTCCGCGAGCGAATCGAGAATACCCTTATCGAGATCGGTGTTTTGCCCAGTAACTTGCAGGGCCACATCTTTGCCACACTGTTTCGCAACATCTCGCACGACGCGGGGGAATCGCCGGAACAGTTGCTCGACTGGCACCATGCGAATCTTCAACACGCATTTGTGTAGTTCATCGAGAACTCGCGTTTGAAAGGCCATGGCGTCGGCCAGTTTCGTTCTGACTGGATCGCGGGCATGGCTCTTGTCGAATTCCGCCAGCGTGCGATTAAGCATCGATCTTCCAATGATCAGTTCACCGACCAGATTCATTACGGCGTCGATTCTTGCAGCGTCGACTCGCAGAGAGGTTTCGGTGATGGCTGTTACCGCGGCGCCGATCGCAATTTCCGCGGCGGGGGTTGACTCGTCAGGATGCTCCGCATGAGCGAGATTGGCCTGCACTGCCAGGAGATCGTCCAATAATTCATGCTCGGCAATTCCCGCGCGCTCGATGCGGACGTCCGATACGATCGCTGGAATGCGGCAACGTTGCGCCAGCGCTTCCGCTGTAAATTTCGTAGCCAAGGCCGCTTCAACAACTTCCACGCTAGCGGCGGCGATGTTGTCTTCCGGCCGCAAGGCAATAACCGTGCCACTTCCATGAAGCACATTGCGAATCAATTGAAACGCAGCGGCCCGCATCACGCTGTTAGGATCGACGCGCAACGCCAGGTTATAAACCGATTCGCCGCGGTGCACAGCCTCGGAGATCATCAGCTGCTCATATTCGGTCCAGGCGAATGCCGCTGCGACTTGCGAGCCATGCGCCTCGGGCGCGACCGGATCTTTTTTTGAAGAGGGACCCTCGAGTAAGTCTCGAATCATCTTCTGCAGGTGCACGCCGGAGGGGGGCTCAGAATTGCGCTCGTAAGCGAAGAGCATGGCGCCAAAAATGTCGGCGGCGGACAGCACAATCTCTGCGATTCCGGCTTCCCGCGATTGCACCACCTCGGGTGTCAGCACTTCTTCCAGGGCATGAGCCAGCTCACTCAATTGCGCAAAGCCGCATGCAGCGGCATCACCTTTCAAGGTGTGGACAGCGCGGCGAACTCCACGAAGGACTTCTTCATCGCGTGGGTGGGTTTCCAATTGCAGCCCGCCCTCATTGAGAGCTTGTAGCAATTCATAGGCGCTTTCGAAAAACAGCGCGCGCAGTTCGGCGCCGCGATCTTCAGGCGGCCGACTCATACGCGAGCCTCCAGGCGCTGGTACGCGGTACCGTTATTTTCATGGATCATTTTGAACTTTTGGGTCAGCCCGAACAGGCTCTCGGCGTGCCCTACAAATAGATAGCCGCCAGGATTCAAGCAGTGCCAGAACTTGTCGATAAGGCGCTTCTGTTCTGCTTCGTCGAAATAAATCATGACGTTGCGGCACAAAATAATGTCATTGCGGCGGGGAAGAAATTCGGTTTTCAAATTGTGAAAATCGAACTGGACGAGGTCTTTCAACTGCTGCTTGACGCCGTACTTGTCTCCCAGTTTTTCAAAATAGCGTAGGCGGCAGGTGTAATCGACGGGCTCCATCTGGGGCTCGGTGTATTTACCTTCCTGACCGGTACGCAAACTTGCATAGCTGATGTCCGAAGCTACAATTTCCAATTTCCAGGGAGGAGGAATCAAGGGCTTGGGAGTGGGCATTTCGAAAGGCAACGGATTTCGGAGATAGTAATAAGCCAGGGCATCGGCGATCAGGATCGCCACGGAATATGGTTCCTGACCGGCGCTGCAGCCCGCACTCCACACGCGAATATGGAAATCGCGGCGTTCCTGCTTGCGGCGGAGAATCTCTTCGAGTACAGATTTTTGCAGCAAATCAAGTTGTGGCTTGTTGCGAAAGAAACTGGTTTCGTTGACGGTAAGATTTTCAAGTAGCAGCGCCAGTTCCGGACGCCCTTCACGGCTGGTTAGCAGGCGGTAATAAGAATAGAAGGAATCGAGCTGGCAAACTTTCAGGCGCCGTTGCAGGCGGTCTTTCAGGAAGTGCGAACGGCGCTCATCGAAAAACATGCCGCATTCCTGATAGACGAGGGTCTGCAACAGTTTCAATTCGGGTTCCGTCAGTTGGACCGGCGGTGCGGCGATCGTTCCCATTTGCGCTAAGCAGCCTTTCTTAAATACCTTCGTGCTTTGACCACCAACTACTTCGACAGCGCTAGTGATTCTGCAGCTGCTTCAAGGCTTCGCAAGTCGCGTTTGTACATCAACTTTGTTATATCCAGCAAAATGATTAAGCGGCCCTTCAACTTACCAACACCCGTGACGTAACCCGATTCGCCATCTGCAAAAACCGAGCCAGGCAGCTCGATGTCCGCGGGCGGAATTTTTAAGACTTCTGATGCCGCGTTCACGATGAGGCCGACCAGCTTGTTATCGATCTCCACGACCAGAATGCGATTTTTCTTGTCGGCGACGGTGTACACCTGTCCAAATCTCTTGCGCAAGTCCATCACCGGAATAATTTTGCCCCGCAGGTTTATGACCCCTTCGATAATGTCCGGCGCGCTGGGTACCGCAGTAATTTCCGGCACGCGCACGATTTCACGCACGGCGGAGATACGCACTCCGTACGTTTCATTACCGATGCGAAACCCTACGACCTGTAGATCTTTTTCCATCCCATGATCTCCGGCGCTTCAGGGACGAGCGAGTTCGGCGTATTCGAATGCTTCTGAACCCCGCGAGGATTCGCCAGAGCGTCGCGTGCCGGACGTTTCTCCCCGGCGTCCCTTGGGGTGCACGGAACGGTCGAGAACAAAGCGATCCATGCTGTCGAGCAAGTTGCGGGAAAGTTTCAACATCTGCTCGGCGGCCGCGGAAAGCTCGGTGGAACTGGATGCGGACTGCTGCACCAATTCGCGCATTTTATCCATGGCGCGGACAACCGCTTGGGCGCCCGAAGCTTGTTCTTCGACCGCGGAATTAATTTCCTGAGTGATTTCCGTGAGTCGGCTGGTGGCCTTGGCGATTTGTGACGAGCCGACGGACTGTTCGTTGGTTGCTGCGCCAATTTCCTGTGAGAATTTGTAAACCTCAGTGACCACGTTTTCGATCTTGTGCAACGCGGCCCCAAGATCGTTGCCCAGGCTCAGACCTTCTTCGACGATGCGGGTGCTGCGCTCCATATTTTCGACGGCTTGGCGCGCTTCACGCTGAATACTCTGAATGAGGTCCGCGATTTCCTTAGTCGATTGTGTCGATTTTTCAGCCAGCTTTCGCACTTCGTCGGCTACCACGGCGAAACCCAAACCGTGTTCGCCGGCGCGGGCCGCTTCAATGGCCGCGTTTAATGCCAGCAAATTGGTCTGTTCGGCGAGATCGTCGATGACTTCGATGATTTTGCCGATGTCATCGGCGCGATGGCCCAACACATTGATAATCTCCGCGGACGATTGAATGGCGTGATTGGTGCGGTTCAGACCGTCGGTCGCTTTCTCCATGGTTTTAATTCCGGTGACAACTTCTTCTCGGGAACGATTAGCGATATCCAGCAGCACCTTCGCGGTATCTGCCACGCGCTGAATGGAAGTCACCATTTGATCGATGGACGCAGAGGTCTCCGCAACGCTGGAGGCCTGCACCTGGGTATTCTTGACCACGTTCTGCACGTTGATGCTCATTTCGTGCATGGTGCTGGTGACTTCTTCGATGGCCGAGGAAGCTTGTACGCTGACTTTGGCGGACTCGTCAGCGGCACCCGCCACTTGATTCGAACCGGCAGAAACCTGTCCGGCGGAATCGCGAGTAGTGCGCACCAGATCCTGAAGGCCGTGGGACATGCGCGAGAAAGCGTTGCCCAGAGTGTCGCGCTTCGAACGTGGCGCGACCTCAATGGTCAAGTCCCCTTCCGCGACCGCCATGGACACAGCGGCCATTTCTTTGAGGTATGCGACCATATTGTTGAAGGTGGTAGCCAGAGCGCCGATCTCGTCGGTGCGATGAATGTCGATGTTTTGATTGAGGTCCCCGGAATCGGCAATCTCTCGGGCTACGGTGATCAAATGCGTCAGCGGATCGGTAATGGATTTCGCGGTGTAGTAAGCGATCAGCAATCCCAACAGCATGGCGAAAAACGTACCGCCTAAGGTCGCGTAGGTACTCGCGTTGCTGGCCGTGTTAGCGGACTTGGAGGTCTCGTCGAGCGACTTGCTGATTTCATCATTGGTACGATCGAGGACCACGGACGATTTGGTGAGCCACGAACTCGGGTCTTTCTGCAAATAGAAAATCTGGAGATCTGAGACGGTGGCGTCACCGGCATCCACCTGGTGGCGCTTGGCCAAAAGAGGTTTCGCAAAGTTGTCGGACCAACTTACTTCAGTGGTTTCCACCTGCGTGAGCGCGGACTTCAGATTGTCGGACCCGTCCTGAGCCTGGCCGCGCTTGATGGCATCGGCAATGTCAAGGAGACCTTTGTTGACCTTTTCTTCGTCGCGAGGGTCGCCGCTCAGAAGATAATTATTGAGGTTCAGGCGGTTCAGCATGATCTGGTAACGCACGGCTTCGATCGTGCGAACGCTGTCGAGTGCCGTGGAGGCGTCCAGCCGCGCCGAGCGCTGGCGTAAACCAGCAAAGATATTGACGACCAGCAGCAATACCAGGACGACCAACACCGCGCCGAATCCCACGTATAGTTTCTTGCCTATCTTCATTGCAAAACCCCTCCGGGTGCTCTGGCCTATGGGCCTGTCGCTAAAGTTTCGGGTGCAGCCCGATACTCTTTGCCCTTAAGTTCCTGAATTCGTAAAACTAAATTCAACGATTTGGGTGGTTTCTTCTGGTCCGGGAACAAACTTCCATTCCTTCACGGCGTCCTGGCAAGCCTGCACCAGCAGCGGATGTCCGCCGACGACTTTTGTGCTTCGTACATGGCCGTCAGGTGTGATCACAACTTCGATCTTCACCTTACCGCCGACGCTCATACGCTTTGCTAATTCCGGATAGATCGGCGCGACCTTGGTCTTGATTTTTCGCTTGCTCTCATCAGTACTGCCCATCTGCGCCGATAGTACGGCCCCGCTAAAGACAGTGAGAGCACTGGCAGTTAGCATCAGTTTTTTCCATTGGCCCGTTGTCATTGAATACGCACCCGTGTTCGTAGATAACCCCGAGAAGAGAAAGGCACGTGCAGGGCCACGGCTTTGGGGGTTTAGAGCGATCGAAGCGCGGACAATAGTTTTTCTCTCAAGTGATAGAGAACTGTGAGGTTAGCGGGAGGAACTTGGTGAAGTTGTTTCTTCGGAGAACGAAGAATCGTCTCATGAGCCGGCTGACCCATGCCTGGGGTCTCAGGCTGAGACGGGTGAGCAACGGGCCCGGATTCGAAGTAGTGATTCTAGAAACACGCCTCGCCAGAATGGTTGACTCACATTGAGACTCCCCGTTAGGTTGGTGGTGCTTGTGAATGCGTCAAGTTGAGACGCGGGCAGTCCTCCTGAACCCATGCGTGGAACAAAGTCTAAAGCTGTAAGTCCTTCTGCGCCACGTCGCGCAGGTAAAGCTGAGCGCGTAGATTTGCCCTCGGTGCGCCACGCTGACGAGCTTATGGAGCTTGCGGTCGATGCCGCGCAGTCGCGTCAATTGCCTGATTTTCTACACCGTTTCGCGCAACGCTCGGCGCGTATGTTAAGCGCCGCGTGGGGTGCGGTGCTGGTGTTTCGCGGCCGAGAAACTGACTTTTACGAAACTCCACAAAGTAAACCGCTCTTCTCCCACGAAGGACGCGGCTGGTTGATTTCCGCAGCCAGCGAACCGCGGCTGGGTATCGAATTTTGCGACCTTCCAATCGACGCCACGAGTTATACGGCGAGCGAGACAAACCGACCTACGGTGGCATTTGTCTCCATTGCCGCTAGCGATGGCGAACGCCTGGGAACGCTGTGCCTTATCCGCAAGAAAGCACCGTTCACCAGCAATGAGAACCGGGTCTTGCAGGCGTTGGCCAGCCATGCGGCGCTATCACTTGAAAACTTTCGCCGGTTTTCACAACTGGAACGATCGAAGCGTCAATGGGTCGAGGATATTGACGCTATTAGCGATTACATAGTGGTTCATGATCGCAGCTGGAACATCGTGCGCACCAATCGTTCTTTGTCATCGCATCTCGGCGTGCCACCGGTCGCACTAGTGGGCGAAGCGATGGCTAGCTTGCGGCAAATCGTCGAAGCGGGCAGCGATCTGCCGTGCCCATTTTGCCGGGATACCAAGCGGGTGCGCGAAGAATACGTCGCGGCATCGGCCGATCGCATATTTTTGATCTCCACCTCACGGACCCCCGGCCTCACCGACGATGACATTCGCACGATCCATGTGCTGAAGGACATTACCGACCGGCGAGAAGCGGAACGCCGCTACCGGGAGCTTTTCGACAGCATCCAGGAAGGACTGTTCTTCGCGACGCCCGATGGGCGGTTTATGGACGTAAACGACGCGATGGTGCGGATGCTTGGTTATGCCTCGCGAGACGAGTTGCTACGCGCCGACGTGGGCCCTCATTTGTATCCTGCGCCTGCCGCACGGGAACGATTTCTTTCGAAGCTGGCTCAATACGGTGTTTTGCGAAATTACGAAGAAACCCTGCGGCGCAAAGATGGCACGCTGCTGCACACCCTGCAGAACATCACCGCTGTGCGCGATGCCAGCGACCGCATTGTTCAGATTCGTGGCTTGATGCTGGACGTCACTGAACAAAGAACATTTCAATCGCAGTTGCAACGCGAGCGTGATTTCAATCAGAAGATCCTGAATACTACGCAAAGCATGATCCTGGTGCTGGATACCGCAGGACTCATCAGCTATGCGAACCGCCGCTGCTATGAAATGGGTTACCAGGAAAGCGATCTTATTGGCCACCGATTGGTGGACTGGATTGAATCGAGCCACCGCCAGGATTTTGAAGACGCCCTGGATACGACTGCGCATGGGCAGCAGGTTGAAAATATCGAGTTACGTGTGCGTCGCAGTGATAGCTCCATGGGACACTTTTCCATCAGCCTTAGCCCCATGCGGGACGAACAAAAAACGGTAAACAGCGTCGTGGTGGTGATGACCGACATAACCGACGCGACGTTGCTGCAGGCCAAGCTAGCGCACAGCGAGAAAATGGCCACTATCGGGCGTCTGGTCTCCGGCGTAGCTCATGAGGTGAACAACCCGCTGGCAGCGATTCTGGGATTTACGGATTTGCTGCTGGAGAATCCGGAAATGCCGGCCTCTGCTCGGGAGGATTTACAGATTATTTTACAGGAGACGCAACGCACCAAAGACATTGTGCAGGACCTATTGAGTTTTGCTCGGCAGCGCCCGGTACAACGAGAGCTTGTCAATGTGAACAATGTACTGCGCCAGACTATCAAGCTGCGCAGCTATGATTTTGCGAGTCATGGCGTGGAAGTGCTGGAAGAATTTGATGAAGCGCTGCCCCCCGCACTCGGAGACGCGCAGCAATTGCAGCAGGTTTTTCTGAATATTTTGAATAACGCCTACGACGCCGTCCAGGAATCGAACGAACGCGGCCGCATCACCATTCGAACCTGTCATCACGATAAGGCCATCGAAGTGAACATTGCCGACAACGGTATGGGCATCGTCGATCCTCAACGCATTTTCGATCCGTTCTACACCACGAAACACGCCGGCAAAGGGACGGGCTTGGGACTGAGCATCTGCTATGGGATTGTGCGTGCTCACGGCGGCGAAATTCAGTGCTGGAACAACGAAGCAGGCGCTGGCAGTACATTCATGGTCCGCATTCCGTTGGCGGACACAGAATCGGCCGCTCCCACGGTCTCCGCGAAAGAGGCCGGGCGATGAGCTTGCAAGCCACGATGTGGACCGGTGGGCCAATTCTGTTAATTGAGGACGAGCCTTCGGTGATTGCGTTTCTGCGCGCAGCGTTGGAACGTCGAGGATATTCGGTGGTCAACGCCGGGTCCGGCAGCGAAGGTTTGAAACGCCTTTCCGCGGGCAGGTTCGCGGGCGTAATTTCCGACATTCGCATGCCCGGGAAAGTGAACGGCGCGGACGTGCACGCCTGGATTCAGAAAAACCGCCCGGAGCTCCGCACGCGCATCATTTTGATCAGCGGAGACACCGCCAATAGCGAAACACAAACTCTCTTGGCTCACAGTGGCACGCCATGTATTGAAAAGCCTTTCCGCGTTCAGCAATTAATGTCTGTAGTGGAGAAAACCTTCGGGAAACCATGAGCGACGAATTGAAAACACGTTTATTAGTCGTGGATGATGAGCAGAGCATTCGCCGGCTATGTATGACCATCGGTACAGCGCTGGGTTTTTCCTGCACCGAAGCGGAAAGCGCGGAAGCCGCGCTGCCGCGCCTGGAAGCGGACACACCCGACCTGGTGCTTACTGATTTGAAGTTGCCTGCACAAACCGGAGTGGCATTGCTTAAGCAGACCAAAGCGATGTTGCCGCGCACTGAAGTTGCGATCATGACCGGTCACGGATCGATTGAATCAGCCGTGGATGCCATGAAACTGGGCGCTTACGACTATATTGAGAAGCCTTTTCGTGTTGAAAAAATGCGCATGTTACTGCAACGTATGGCGGAAAAGGTTCGCCTGGTTACCGAAAACCAGTTCCTTCGCGAGCGGGTCAACACGGAAGAAAACCTCGATGGCATCATCGGCACGTCCGCCAACATTCAAGATGTACTGCGAATGATTTCTCGGCTCAAGGATACGCGGACACCGGTGCTGGTGTCTGGCGAGAGCGGCACCGGGACGGAACTCGTGGCGCGCGCTATTCATTTTCGCGGAGCCATGGCGCAGACCGCTTTCGTGGCTGTCGATTGCGGTTCGCTGGTACCCACTTTGATGGAGAGTGAACTATTCGGTTACGAAAAAGGGGCGTTCACGGGGGCGATGAAAACTAAAGCGGGACTCTTCCAGGCCGCCAATGGAGGGACGATTTTTCTGGATGAAATTGGCGAGCTCCCGTTGGAGATGCAGGCTAAGCTGTTGCGCGTGCTGCAGGAGAAAGAAGTCCGTCCGGTGGGCAGCAACGAAAAGGTGAACGTGGACGTGCGGGTGATCGCGGCAACCAACCGAGATCTGGAAGCGGCCTATCGCAATGGAACGTTTCGCAAGGACTTATATTTCCGCTTGAACGTGGTCACGGTGCACATTCCAGCATTGCGGGAACGACGTTCTGACATTCCTATGCTGGTGCATCATTTCCTGGACCGCTATGCGCACGGAGCGAATATTCAAGTGACTGCCTCAGCAATGAAAAGCCTGCTGCATTACGATTGGCCCGGAAATGTTCGGGAACTGGAAAATTGCGTGGCCCGCGCGGTAACTCTCGGAGATCGCCAGACCATCGACGTAGCGGATCTTCCTCCCTCGATTCGCACCGAGCAAGCGGACTCCGGAACGGCGATGGCCCAAGATGGGGGCTCCGTTTCCACTACCGCTTTGGCGGAAATGGAACGGATGACGATACTCCGAGTCTTTGAACAAGCCAACGGCGACAAGGCACTCGCGGGGAAGATGCTGGGCATCAGTCGCGCAACGCTGTATCGCAAACTCAAACGCTACAATATCGCCGTTAAGTCCGAATCTCACATTGACGAGCCGCAAACGGTGTCTCAGTAAACAGCATTTGTTACAGGCGAGAAACGTCGGGCTGAGACAGATTTGTTGCAGCCTGAGACGGATGAGCATACCGGCTATTTTTCCAAATCTTAACTGCCATTGATTGTTAGTGATTCGCGGGAACCGACGGGTATGTTTTTTGGTGCCAGGCGTGCTTCTCTTCCCTGGGGATTCTTTCGTGTACCTGCGTCTCGAGGGCTGCGAGACCCCTGAGGATGAGTCGAACACTGGTGAGGCTACGTGAGACGGTTTGAGGAAACGTCGCTTATCGCGGATGGGCAAAGCTGCACGGAACAGTTGGCACGATTTTTTCACGGAGTTGCGGCTGTTCGCTTGCCAGTACAAGTGACCGCTCTGCGCGGCGGGAGGACGCGTCTTCGGGAATCCAGCGTAGTGGAGTTTGCAGGCCTGGAGCACGCCATCCTGATTACCAGCCTGCCATTGGAATTCGACGATAAGGTGCGATTGGAAGGAAGTCGTAAAGCTGATACCGCGGACGCCATTGTAGTTGCGGTGCAATACCATGGTGAAAAAAAAGCGGTGGCAGTTAAATTTTTGCGCGGTCCGAACCATTGGATGATGAACTCATGAGCAATCTGACTTCACCTTCGGCGCCCGGAACCGCCGAAACCAGTCAAAGCCGTTGGGCCGAGACCGTGTCGGTCTTCCCGATTTACCTGGCATTGGCAAAACAGTTAGGCATTGCCATTCCCTTCGCGCAGCGAAAGTTGCCGGATACTCAGGATGCAGAGCTGTCCAGCCAACTTCAGAGTTGGCTGGATTCCATGGATCAGCGCGTGCTGGTCTACCAACTACGTCATCTTTTGCAGATGACCACGATGAACGCCAGCGAAAACAGCTTGAAATCGCTGATTGAAAGACACCTGCGTAAACCAACAAAGAGCACCTTCGACCGCGACAAAATCGACTTCCTGCTGGTGCAATACTTTGCGCTCTGCGCACCGGCCAAGATTTATCACAAACGCATTGAGCTTGCAGACGTGGCCGAGGTCATCAAGCCGATTCTCGGTGAAGTGGCGCCCGCCACTCTGGCGTGGTGTGAACCGCTGGAGGCCATGATCAAGTCCCTGCACGGTTTTCGAAGCCTGCGGGAAATTCTGAAAACTAGTTTCATCGAGCAAGGGCGCAAGGTCAAAGAGGCCGCCGGCGGAATGTTCTACGACCCATCCGCGCTGCTGGCATTCATCCGGTTTAATTTTATTTTGCGCCGCACGTTTATCGAGTTAATGCATGCCGATCTGATTGCAACTCGCGCCGGCATAGCCAAGCTGGAAGCATCAGACGTTCATGTCATCGATTGCCGCAATACCGGTCTGTCCGGGGCTGAACCGCTGACCAAAATAAAAAAACTGGCGGACGAATGGAAGCAACCCTTCCAAAAAGAATATACAGAGCGATCCGTCAACCAGGCTTTTGAGAAGTTGCTCGGACTGCGCGTCGACGTGGAAAATGCGCTGGAAAAAAGCACCGCGAAAATGTCCGATCGCCTGGTCATCGAGTCGGCGAAGGGATTCACTCTTGAATTCCAGAAAAAGACAGCCAGTACGCCAACCGCCGTATCCGCCGCCCTGTCTAAGGGCACCGGTAACGCTTCGCAAAAGATTGAGTCTTCGCAGAAAGACCAACCGCCTCCGGAGGCCCTGGATTTCGAAGCCTGCATGGAAAAGATCTGGGAGCAATTGATCGCCACACCGCCACTGCACGGTCGGTCGATGACTACCGTGAAACTCGGCGAAACGCGCATTCTGTTGTCATCCTGGGAAGTGGCCGCATTCGTCAGTGAAACGGGGACCTCCGCGGAAGACCTGCGTCGCGCTGTGGCTGCGCGAGCGATGGTTTCCACTGCGACCACCAACGCGAAGGACAGAGGCCACACCTTTGCCCTGGATAAGGCCCTCGCGGTTGGGCGTGTGGAAGCTTCGCGGCTCCAGGAGCGCGTCGATGTTGCCAAGCAAGCCAAAGATACCGAGGCTGCGGTCAATCTCGGCATCAGCACCAAGCGATTGCTGTCCGCGCTGGATGAAGCAGAAAAATTGTAGCGTGCAACATATTTTCCCCGGCCTTTGCGGGTGAATACTTCTGGGATGGATTGTCCTTTGCCGAACACCAGCGTCCTGATTCTGACTGATGAAACCGAATTCGCGCGAATAGTGGCCGGGTGTTGGCAGGCGCAGCGCAAATCCCCCGACATTACGGTTTTGAATAGCAAGCTATGGCGCAATTACGACGCGACGGCGCATGACCTAATTGTGGTTGGTCCAATCAGCGGCCGGAAACATCACGAGATTCTTGGTTCGCTAGATCGCCAGGCGGCTGTCATTCTGTGTATTTCCGCTGATGCCCGCGAGTCGGAGGAATTGCGCGTTCGCTACCCGCGCGTTCTTCACGTGCAGCAGCGAGAAGACTGGACAAGCACCCTATTACTACTGGCTGGTGAAACATTGCGGCGAATGGAGGCTTTGAATGCCGCGAGACAGGCGGAACGCGAGGTCGCCAAATATCAGCGCCTGGCCACTCTCGGACGTTACATGACAGATATGAAGCACAGCGTGAATAACGCTTTGACCTCCATGCTCGGCAACGCCGAATTGCTACTACTGGAACCCGGTCAGCTTTCGTCGCAATCGCTGGGGCAGATCAGGACCATCCACAGCATGGCGATGCGCATGAACGAAATCATGTTGCGATTCTCATCGCTCGCGAGCGAGATGCGCGAGGCTGAGAATGCTTCTCAAGCTGAGACAGAAGCGGCGGATACATCGGTGCCGTCCAGGCATTAGAGTCGTACGCCCCGCCGTAACCCCTTGTTTTACCGGCCCTTACTCGATACGCAACATTCCATTGGCAGCGCTTAAAGCTGGCCGCTGGCGTGCACCTTTGTTTGCCGGATAAGTCCGAGGTTTTAGCTGTGCAGAAAAAAGTGCTAATTGTCGACGATTCACCGGCCGAAGTCCTGCTTATGCATGGAGTCTTGGAACGCGAAGGTTACCGACTTGTCGATCTGCATGACTCTACCCGTGTGGAAGAAACCATCGCTTTCGAACAGCCCAATGTGATTCTGCTGGACGTGGTAATGCCCGGAAAGAACGGCTTCCAGGTTTGCCGCGAATTAAAAGGTCACGACTTGTACAAAACTATTCCAGTCATCCTGGTCACTTCCCGCGACACCGCCAGCGACAAATTCTGGGGTGAACAACAAGGCGCAGACGGGTATGTCACCAAGCCTTTTACGTCCGAGGAACTCTTACGAGCGGTGCGGCGGTTCGCATGACAACTTTTGCGGAGATCTACTAAAGCGCGATGAATCCCTTTCTTCACCTAGAGCCGCTTGCGGCAGACGAAAGCACCGGCAGTCTGCTGGAGGCTCTCGGCCCCGTGGAAGAGCGCAGACCGCAGTCGCAATACTGCGTGTTCCGGAGCGGCCGTGAACGATTGTGTCTTCCGGTGCTGGACGTTGAGGAAGTGCTGGATTGGCCGATCCTGACCAAAGTGCCGCTCAGCCCGGCCTACTTGGTGGGTATTTTTAATTTGCGCGGCACCATCGTCCCATTGATCGACATTGCCATGACCGAAGGGCGGCGCCCAGGACTCCTGCCGCGCCATGTTGTGGTGGCGTCTTTGCCTGCCGACGGTCATCACGAGATTCTTCGTGTAGGAATAGCCGCCGATGAAGTGATCGGCACTTATTCGGTGAATAGCGAAGAGGTGCTGGAGCAGGCTCCTGAAAATGTTCCGCATTGTATTGGAATGCTGCGGCACGACGACCGACTGGCACTGGTGATTGATTTACGGAGACTGTTGGAAGCTTTTCCCGGACCAAGTATTTAGTTTTATATGCGAATGAGCCGTCGATCGTTGACGGAACGGTGAAAACGAATTTGGAGGAAGTATGAAATCGCGACTGAGTTCTACCATCTGGACGCTGGTGGTGTTCAACGGCATCGTGCTGGCCGCCGTTATCGCACTGGCCTATAACGCTGGGCACCAATCCGGCAACGCATCTATCCTGGACTTCGCGGCCTTGCCGAGCGGTGCGGTCGGCAGTGTTGCGTTGGCGCTAGGCCTCGCGCTGCTCATGACCATCATCATGGCGTGGAGACTTGGCGGGTCACTGCTGGCTCCTGTCAGCGACTTGGCCAAGTTTTCTGAACGCCTGGCCGTCGGGGATCCAAAGGCGCGCGCGGAAGTCACTTCCACGAACGAACTCGGCTACATCGCAGACAATTTGAATCGCGCGGTAGCTAAGGTGTCGAAGGCTGCGAATAACCAGGAATCCAGCGACGCGCTACAACGCAGTATCACGGAACTGTTGACGGTCATCAATCAGGTTGCGCGCGGAGATTTGTCACTGCGCGGAAAAGTAACCAACGATGCGCTGGGCAACGTTGCTGATTCCGTGAACTACATGTTGGACAACTTCACCAAGGTTCTCGAACGAGTCCGCAAAGCGGCCATGGAAGTCACCGCGTGCTCCAACAACATTCTGGTGGCAGCGGATCAAATGCAGGCTGGCGCAACGCAGCAGGATCAGGAAATTACCAATACTTCGAGCGCCGTGGAAGAGCTTACGGTCTCCATGAAACAGGTTTCCAACAACGCGGAAGCCAGCGCCGAAGCGGCGCGCCGCGCTTTGGACGCCGCGGAGCAAGGCAACCGCGCCGTTCGCGACACGCTCGAAGGCATGCAACGAATTCGGTCTTCAGTGCAAGCCACGGCCAAGAAAATTAAATCGCTGGGCGATCGTTCGTTGGAAATTTCGGAAATCATCAACGTGATTAACGACATCACCGAGCAGACCAACTTGCTGGCTTTGAACGCGGCCATCGAAGCTGCCCGCGCAGGCGATGCCGGCCGCGGTTTCGCGGTAGTTGCCGATGAAGTTCGCAAGCTCGCAGAACACAGCCGCAGCGCCACCAAAGATATCGCCGCACTCATCAAGGCTATTCAAGCCGAGACCAACGAAGCGGTGGTGGTTATGGAAGAAGGCACCAAGGAAGTGGAAAGCGGTGCAACCCTCGCGGATCAAGCGGGCCGCGCTCTCGACGCCATTTCGAACGTCGTGCGCCAATCAGCCGAACTAGTACAAGAAATTTCCCTGGCTTCCAAACAACAGGTGCGTGGGACAGAAGGCGTCGCGCATGCGATGCAAATCATCTCCAACATTACGCGGCAGACTTCGCAAGGGACCCGCGGAACGGTGGCTACGGTCAGCCAGCTTGTAAAGCTGTCGGATCAGCTGAACGACGGTCTGGCACAATTCCGCGCGTCTTCCAAACAGGGCGGCACTCGTCAGGAAGAATCGGAGCGCGTTCCAGTAGGGGCGTCGCGGTAGAAATTTCCTGAATAAGCTAGTTAGCGAGTTGCTGAACGATTTCTAGCTTTGGCAAGGGCCGGAGCCGAACGGAATAACCAAGCGTGAGAGCCGCGAACGAGCGCCAGGTAACAGAGCTCGAACTTAGTGAGCACGAGTTGAGCGAGATCCGCATGCTGATTGAAGAGCGTACGGGAATTTGCTTCGATAAGTCGCGTGAGCGATTCCTGGTTACTCGTGTGCGCGAACACTTGCAAGCTCAGGGCTTCGAACGGGGCACGGATTTCCTACGGGCCGCTCGAAAGAGCAACCTGGAATACGATGCACTTCTGGAGCGGCTGCTTACCCAAGAAACCACGTTCTTCCGTTACCCCGCGGTTTACGAGGCGTTCCAGAAGCGTGCTTTGCCAGAACTCCATATAAAAAAGTTCTGGAAGAATCCGCGCACCTTGCGTGTCTGGAGCGCAGGCTGTTCCACCGGCGAAGAGCCTTATTCCATCGCCATCAGCATCGCGGATACCTTGTCGTTTGCGGACTCCTGGGATGTGGAGATTCTGGCCACCGACGTGAGCCGTGTAGCGCTGAAGCACGCCGAAAATGGCAACTATTCTGGACGCAGCATTTCCTCGGTCAGCGAGGCGCAATTGGCTGCGCATTTTAGCCCCGGCAAAAATGGGCAGCAGATCAAGTCGCGACTGCGCAAGATGATCAATTTCACGCAGATGAATTTGGCTTCCACTGTTTACGTGGGCCGCATGGATGTAATTTTTTGCATGAACGTGCTGATTTATTTTTCGGAACAGCGCCGCCGTTCGCTGGTGCAGCACTTTTACGACACCCTGGAACCGGGCGGTTACCTCTTCCTGGGACATTCGGAATCCATCTCCAAAATGCCGGTGAAGTTCCAAGCCATCGTGCTTAACGATTGCATTTTGTACCGCAAGCCTACCGCGGAAGAATTGCAGAAACCGGACGTGCCGACGGAGGGCCGCTCATGAGCTCCCCGCAACGTGAAGGTATGGAGCTGTTTCTTCAGGAGGCCTCTGAGCACCTGCAATACCTGCGTGAGTATGTCGGGGTGTTACAGGAAGTTGGGCCGCGCCACGAAGACCTCGAACGTTTGTACATCGCGGCGCACACTCTGGGGGGAACGTCGGCCAGTTACGAATTCCCGGGATTTGCGGAGATCGCTTCCAAACTCGCGCACGTCTTTCAATACGCCATGAACGCCCCGCTGGGCGACGATCTTCACGGACCACTCGCGGAATTTCTTTCCGATGCAATCTCCTTGCTTGAAACGGACTTGCTGGAAATCAGCGACAAAGGCTCTGAAACGATTGACGAAATACACGCGTTTAAGGAGCGTTACAGCTTCGCATTTCCGGAAGCAGCGGCCAAGACCACTTACGCATCACCGGCGCAAACCGAAATTCCTTCCGCCCCAGCTGCGGAAAGGACAACGATTTCCGCTACTGGCTCATATTTTGATCTATTGCCGACGGATGATGACGTCCCCAACGAGATTCTGGAATTTTTCCAGCCAGAGGCCGAGGAGCATCTGCAAATTGTCAGCGATTGCCTGATTTCGCTGGAGGGCAACAACAATCCCGAAGAAATTAACAAACTTTTCCGTGCTATTCACACGCTGAAAGGCTCGGCGGCTCAGGTGGGTTTGAAACGCCTCGGCGCCATTGCTCACCGCGTCGAAGATCTTATCGGGCGTTTGCGCGACGGCGAAATTGAACCCTCTCCGATGGTTGTCGACGTTTGCCTGGAGTCCATGGACATATTGAAGAAAACGCTACACAAACAGTGGGCCGATGAGCGTGAGATGCGCGCGGGCGTGGATTCCCTGCTTGGCCGCATCGCGGAATTTGCCCCGCTGGACCCCGAAGACACCGATTTAACGGTACCTGCAAATACCGCCACGACAACAGTCGCGCCAAATCTTCCGCTGGAAGAAATCAAGCCTGACGTAAAAGCTATGATTGCCGCGAAATTCCGGGCGGGCCCGACCGCGGCAGTCAAATCGGTGCGCATCGCGCTGGATCGTCTCGATCGCATGATGAACACCGTGGGCGAATTGGTCATCAACCGCACACGGATGGTCGGCCGTGTGTCGGAACTTGAAAAGCTGGTTGATACGCTGAATTTCTCGAAAGAGCGCCTGCAAGGCAAAGTTTCCGAATTCCAGGAAAAATACGAATTCAACCGCGTCAGTTCCCAGGCTAAATCCGCGGACTGGAATACCAATACAACTTCGCAAAGACTTACGAGCGCGGCTGCGGGCGACACCTCTTTCTGGTCTGATTTCAGCGAACTGGAAATGGATCGCTATGACGACTTCAACATTTTGTCGCGTTCCATGTCGGAAATCTCTGCTGACGTCAACGAAGTTCTATCGCAACTGCAGGGCTACATCGGACGGGTGGAAGGCGATATCGACGAGTTCACCAAGCTGGCTCACCATTTGCAGGATGAATTCACAGCTGCGCGCATGGTGCCCATCGGCACGTTATATTCACGCTTGTCGCGGGCCGTGCGCGACGCCGCAAAGTCCGCCGACAAACAAGTGGAGCTCGATTTAGGCGGCAGTGAAACGGAACTGGACAACAGCATCATCCAGCAGATTTCTGATCCATTGGTTCACCTGGTGCGCAACTCGGTCGCGCATGGAATCGAATCCGGCGAGGATCGCGTAACCGCCGGCAAGCCACAAAGTGGAAAAGTCAGCCTGCGTGCCTATCACCGCGGAAATCATATCTACATCGAAGTGCAGGACGACGGACGGGGCATCGACTATGACCGCGTGCGGCACAGTGCGATTGAGCGCGGCCTGGTCTCCCCGGAAACGGCCGATCGCCTTACCGAACGCGATTTGCGCGAAATGCTTTTCCATCCGGGATTCTCAACCGCTCCGGTGAAGACCGAACTCGCTGGGCGTGGCGTGGGCCTTGATGTAGTGCGCGCCAATCTCAATACGTTGAACGGCGAAATCGACATTCAAAGCACAACGGGAGTGGGCACCACCTTTACTCTAAAAGTTCCCCTGACGTTGATCATCTCGCCGGCCTTATTCGTGCGGTGCGGAGCCACTAGCTTTGCTCTGCCCTTGGCAGTGGTCGAGGAAATTCGGCGCCTGCGTTCCGACGAGATCGAAAATGTGGGCGGCAAGCTGCTCACCAAGGTTCGCGATGTGGTCACTGAAGTTGTGCGCCTAGATGGTTACCTCGGGTTGCCGCCGCTGGAAGCTATCAACGGCTATTTCCACATGGTGGTCGCCAACACCGGCAATCGGCAGATTGGTTTGGTCGTTGAAGAAGTAATTGGCAAAGACGAAATTGTTATCAAGAATCTCGGCGAATATCTGCGCCGTGTAAAGCTTTTCCCCGGAACGACCATTGCTTCCGACGGCAGCTTGATCCTGTTGCTTGATTTGAATCGCATGGTCGCCACCGACCCGACCGAGCGCCGTACTTTGCAAGCCACGGCCAGTGCTGCACGCATATTTGCACCGGGTTCCGCAGCCGTGGCTCACGGCAGCATTCCCGCGGAGGCTATCGATCGCGTTACGCACGAGCGCCTCATCGTAGTGGCCGACGATTCCATCAGCGTGCGCAAGTTTGTCGGGCGCATGCTCGAAAAGAATGGTTACGTCGTGAAACTGGCGGCCGATGGATTGGAAGCAGCCGAATTGGTCACGCAACATGGCTGTCACCTGGTCATCACCGACCTCGAGATGCCACGGATGACCGGTTACGAATTGATGGTGCAACTGCGCCAGAACGCCAGCACTCGGCGAATCCCGGTGATGGTAGTCACTTCGCGCGCCGGGGCCAAACATCGAGATCGTGCCTTGAAGGAAGGCGCTTCCGCGTTTCTGACCAAGCCGGTGCAGGAGGATCAGTTGCTGGTGGCGGTGGAACAGCTCATGGGGAAGGAAGCGGAACGGCACCTCGTTCCGGTTAGTTAAATGACCGTGGCCGCCAACACTCTCAAGAAAATTCGCGTGTTGATCGTGGACGATTCGGCGTTCATGCGAAAAGTGTTGGAGACCATTCTAATCACGGACGAAAACGTGCAAGTGGTCGGGCACGCAAAAGACGGCCGGGAGGCTGTGCGGCTATCGGAGTCATTGAAGCCAGACGTCATAACCATGGACATCAACATGCCGGTCATGGATGGCTTGCAAGCTACCGCCGAAATCATGACCACCAACCCGCGACCTATCGTGGTGGTCAGCTCCGAATCACGTCAAGGAGCGGCCAGCACGTTGCGCGCGCTGGAACTGGGGGCTATCGAATTTGTTGCCAAGCCCTCCAGTGGGATTGATCTGGATATGCATAGCGTCCGCGAAGATTTGCTGCGCAAGGTGCGTGTTGCCTCAAAAGTGCGTGTGGTGCGCAGCGCTTCGCGAATCGCATCCGCGATTACAAATTCCGGCGGCAAAGCAGTTGCGCCGCCGCCCGCACCCGCCAGTCGGCCGGCCTCAGCAGCAAACGATCAACGCTTTCCGGTCGTGGTTCTCGCGGCGTCCACAGGCGGGCCCGCCACGGTGATGCGTTTGGCTCCAGGGTTCACGCGAGATTTTCCCGCGGCCGTAATTCTGGTGCAACACATGCCGGCGGCGTTCACCACACAATACGCGGCCCAACTAGCCGAGTTCACTGGCGCGCGCGTTAAAGAAGCCGAAAACAATGAAACAGTAACTCCTGGAACTTTTTACATTTGCCCCGGTGGCCAGCATTTGAGGGTGATGAACACCGGCCGTATTCAACTAGATGGCAGCAGTGGACGCATCAACGGCTATCTGCCAAACATCGATATCACCATGGAAAGTGTCGCGGCGTTCGCCGGAGCATTGAGTATCGGCGTAATTCTAACCGGCATGGGAAATGATGGGGCGGCCGGGGCCAACGCAATAAAATCCGCCGGTGGAATGGTGTTGGCGCAGGATGAAGCCACTTCGGTAATTTTTGGCATGCCTTCTGAGGCGATTAAAGCCGGAGCGGTGAGCCAGGTTCTGGGCATAGACGACATTTATGCCGCAATCGAGAAGCAAGTTCTGGCGATCTCGCGCATTGCTACGGTTGGGGTGCGCTGATGCAATTTCCTGCTCCCAGCAAATCGCCAGCGCTGCGCACGGAACAAATTATTTTGTTTCGCGTTAGCGGACAATTGTTCGCGGTGTCCTCGGGATCCGTGCAGGAAGTTCGCAGCGTCGAGAGCCTGGTCGGTTCAGCCGCGGAAATCACCGCCCCGGGTTTGAAAAAGGTGCGGCACATTGTGCGCCGCGGCGACAAATCGCTTTTCGTGGTGAATGCAGCTTTACATTTTGGATTGCCGGTTACCGCCGGACTGTTGGTATTCGTGCTGCGCCGCACGCGCACAGCGCTGCTCGTCGATGGCATAGAAAAAATGACCACCATGACGCGACTGCAGGCGCTTCCGCAGGCCTATTGCAACGAAGAACGCATCTGGTATCGCGGTGTCACGGCGCTGGAGCAAAATGTTATTCCGGTCGTGAATCCCGAAGGTTTTTTGACCTCTGAAGAAATCGCATTACTCGAACAGTTCCAGCCCCCCGCGGCCTCCGGCGTAAAGGCCGCTGTAAGTTCCAAAGGATCGACCCATGAACCCGCGTAATGAACAGGGTTCGCAGTCCTTCGTGCTGCTGCGGCTCGGAGACCGGCGCTTTGCGATGATCGCCAGTCAAATTGCCGAGCTAGTGGCACCCAGCCGCGTATTTCGCTTTCCGCACCGAACCGAAAATGTGGAGGGCGTAATCCTCCGTCGCGGACGCATCGTGCCCGTCTGTGACATGTCCGAAAAATTAATCGGCAAAAATCTTCTTACGCGCCGTTTTTATTTGATCGCCGTGCGCAATTATGGAGAAAAATTTGAGTGGGTCGCGCTGCCGGTGACCGGGGAATGCGAATTGATCGCCACCGACATGTCTCCCGCAACAGAAGCCGATGCTCCATGCGTGGCGGGTTGGATTTCCTACGACGGCAACGTCATTGAAGTCTTGAATATCGACGCACTCACGCCTGGGCCAGTTACAGCGCCTGCGGTTTGCGTGCCACTTGAAATGCAGGAGGCCATAACATGATGATGCCCGGGCGTCCTGCCAAGATCTTACTGATTGACAGCAACGTTTACTTTTCAAAGCGCCTGGGAGATGCGCTGCGCAAAGAAGGCTTCGAAGTGATTTCCGCCAATCAGGCAGCCTTTGCCTTGACCACCCTGGAATATGACGCGCCGGTAGCGATTCTGTGCGCTACCAACATGCGCGAAATGGGCGCTCTTGAAATCGCCAACGTCGTTCACGCGGACCCCAAGAATGCGGCGCTGCCGATCATTGCTATTGGAGATGGCAGCCAGCGCGCTTTGCTCGAATCTTTTCAGGCCGGATGCGATGACTATGTCGACAGGCACCGCTCGCCAGCGACAATAGCTGCGCATGTGAAACAAATCATCATCAGCAAAGCCGAAGGCTTTCAGCCCACGCAAATGCTTGATCAGTCCAACACCAGCCTCAGCGGGAGCCTGGCCCATCATGACCTTCCCGGCGTGATGCAGATGCTCGGACAAGCCCGTCAGACTGGCGCTTTGCACATAAATGCCGGTGAGATTGACGCCTTGATGTTTTTCGATGCTGGAGAAATAACTCACGCGGAAAGCGGCAATTACTTTGGCGACGAAGCGGTCATTCACATTCTCAAGAGCGTGCATGGCGGCGACGGGGTCTATAAGTTTGTCTACGGAACGACTTCTCTGCAGCGTACCGTGCTGCGATCCGCTACCGACCTGATGCTCGATGCCATGCGCGAATTTGACGAAGCTACGCACGACATGGCGGATAGGAACGCACCATGAGCGAAGCGCTCATCATGCCGCCTGCCGACGAAGTTGCCGCGAAGCGCGCACCCACGGTTTATTTCATCGATGACCGCGCCACCATGCGCGAAGTCATCAAGATCGCATTTCGCCGCGAGAATATTAACGTCATCACATGCGCCGACGCTGCATCCGCCATAGCGCAATTCGAACAGAACCGCCCTGATGTGGTGATTACCGATGTAATCATGCCCAACCAGGACGGTTATGCGGTTTGCAGTCAGATTAAACAGCATCCGGAATTTGGCGGCATACCAGTGGTCTTGATGTCTGGCGTAGTCAACAAGAGCGTCGCCGACAAAGCGGTTGCCGTGAAAGCAGACGAACTGATTCGCAAACCATTTCAACCACAGGAACTTATTGGGAGGGTAAGAACGCTGTTGGCTCCGAAGGAATCGGCGGCGAGTCAGTCGACCCGCGAACGGGCTAATTCGAACGCGCTCCAGAATTTGTTTGCGCCTCCGACGCCTGCTCCAGTGCCCCCGTCGCCGGCCGTAACTCCATCAGCGTCGGAGGCGAGCAGTGAGCCGGCCTGGCCGCGCGCACTCGCCGAAGCATTTTCGCCACTGTTGTCGCCGTTTTCGGGCAATGGCACTCAGCAAGCTCAAAATCAAAAGACACCGCAGCCATTAGTTCCGCAAACAAATCAGCAATCTTCAACTGCACCATCGCCGCGCGAGTTGAACATGCTCCGTGCAGAAGTCGCGCGGCTGGAGTTGCTGATCAAAAAAGTGCAAACCGAATTGCAACTCGAGCGCGAATATAATCAAGCACTCGAAAAGCAAATCCACACACTCATCAACACGAATTAATTTTGTTAGGAATGGACCCGAGTAGTTCGGCTTGAAACAATCTTAAGCTGGACTTTTTAATTCCGCTTAGCCCGCGACAATTTAGTTTGCCCGCTGACCTTTCAGCATGTCTCTTACTGCGCGCAAAATCACCGCACGGCTGAATGGCTTGGTAAGTAATCGCAACGCAGGATCGGAATACGCGGCTTCGACCGCGGCATATTCGCTGTAACCGGACATGAAGATTACATGCAGGCCCTTGCGCTTTTCCTGAATGCGCGTGGCTAATTCCTGACCGGTCATCCCGGGCATGACCATGTCGGTGACCAGCAAATCGATCACGCCGGGATGCAGTTCCGCGAGTCGCAAGGCGTCGGCGCCGTCGCGAGCCTCCAAAACTGTGTAGCCGCCGGATTCCAGAAATTCGCGTGCGACCTCGCGAACTTCCTGTTCATCCTCGGCAAGCAGGATCGCGCCCGCACCGAGAGGCGCTTCTGTGGACGGCACTGGAGAAGCTTCGTCCTCAACCTGATCGACGCGCGGTAGATAAATCTTGAAAGAGGTTCCCTTACCGACCTCGCTGTAGACCCACACATAGCCGCCGCTTTGCTTCACAACTCCGTAGACTGTTGAAAGACCCAATCCAGTTCCCTTTCCTTGACCCTTGGTAGTGAAGAACGGCTCGAAAATTCGCGCTTGCGTTTGCGCATCCATTCCAGTGCCGGTATCTGACACCGCCAGCAGCACGTAGCGGCCGGGCTGCACGAGCGGGTGCACTGAGCTGTACGCGCGATCCAAATCAGCGTTCGAGGTCTCGATAACCAGCTTTCCGCCCGTGGGCATAGCGTCCCGAGCATTTACCGCCAGATTCATAATGACTTGTTCCATCTGACTGGCGTCGGCCCGAATGACTCCCAGGTCCGGGCTGGTTCGCAGGACCAACTCGATGTTTTCTCCAATGAGCCGCGGCAACAGCTTGCCCATTTCTTCGACCACACCGTTAATGTTCATAACCCGCGGCTGTAAAACTTGCATGCGGCTGAAAGCCAGGAGTTGGCGCGTCAGCGCAGCAGCCCGATCGGCGGCTCGATCAATATGTTCGATTTTTTTCAACATTGGCGGCGGCACGGGAGTTACATTCAATAACAACTCGGTGTGACCCTTGATTACCATCAGCAAATTGTTAAAGTCATGGGCCACGCCGCCGGCCAATCGGCCGACAGCCTCCATCTTTTGCGCCTGTCGTAGCTGCTCTTCCAGCGCCTGGCGTTCACTAATGTCCTGCGCGACGACCATGCGTACCCTGCGACCGCCGTATTCCAGAGGGTGAGAAATAATATCCGCTTCGAAAATCTTGCCGTCTTTCTTGCGATGCTTCCATACCCCGTGATACTGCCCGGGAGCATCCCAGTCTTTCTGATGATGCTCGCGCAATCTAGCGTGTTCTTCAGGGGCACGTATGTCGAAAACCGTTATGCCCGCGAATTCCTCTGCCGAGTAGCCGTACTGCCGGACCGCAGCGTCATTCACCTGTATAAATTTGTATGTTTCGCAATCGAAGACCCAGGTTGGCAGCGGGTTGTGCGAAAAGAGCAGCCGGAAGGTAGATTCGCTCTGTCGCAGTGCATCTTCCGCGCCGCGCCGTTCAATAGCCAGAGCAATGTGCCCGCCCACAGAATCTAAAAACTCCAAATCACGAACATCGTAAGCGTTCTGATTTTCATAATGCTGTACAACCAATACGCCGATCGTCGCCGTCGGTGTTTTCAGCGGCACACCCAACCAGGTGGGCGAAGGCGAACCTACCAATTCCACATCCCCATTTTCAGCCAGCCGGTCGAATTCCGGCTGCGGGATCAACATGGCACGCCCGGTGCGAAACACGAAAGCGGTGCAGCTTCTACCTACTTTCTGCGGCGGCGGGGCCACGTCGAAGCGGTCCACGAAGAACGGGAAATTAAACGAATCCTTGTCGGCATCGTGCAACGCGATGAAGCAATTTTCCGCATACAAAACTTTTTTGAGGGACTGATGAATGTGTTGCAGCAACTGATCCAGGTTGGAGGTTTCATTCAGGGCATGAACCACTTCGATAATTACCTGGCGCTCGGACTCCATGCGCTGCAAATCCGTAATGTCTAACATGCTGACCGCGATTCCGCGGTCATTGCCTGGATTGCGGCGTGCCTCGGCGTCAAACCAGCGCCAGACACCGTCGGCGCTGCGCAACCGGCACCGTACATCCACAGTAGTTTCGAGGTTCGCGTTTAAGCGCCGGAGCGTGGCGAGAAACAGATCAAAATCGTCTTCATGGATTAATTCCGCGACCGGTTTGCCCACGATCTCGAGCGGCGTGTAGCCCAGAACAGTGTGGAAAGCGGGATTGACGAAAAGTATCGTGCCATCTGCGTCAAATACAGCCAAAAGCTCACGCACGCATTCCAATAACGCCGGTAGCTGCCCGTTGGTGTTCATCAGGACGAGATCCGGAGATGGCAGTTGTGACATAGAATGTCGTTAATGGTGTATTTTCTCGCCTTAGCAAAGGGTCATAGAATGGCGGGACGCGCAAACACACTTCTTTGATGATAGACCCTCTTCCAAGAGTGGGCGGAAACATTAGTGGACCCTCATGCGAATTGATGACTGTCCCGAAGTACAGGCGCATAGCTTCGTGCGTGTGGCGCGGCGAGTTAACCTGAGTAATCATAACGGTCTGAATTTTCTAACCGGAGGAGCGACAAATGCATGACACCTGGAAGGACATGTTTGTTCTGGGCCTGCCGTTAGCCGAGAAAATTCTTCGGCCAATTTTTGTGTACGCTTTTCTGGTCATCAGTTTGCGGCTCTCGGGCAAACGTGAGCTCGTGCAGCTGAATCCTTTCGATTTGGTGGTGCTGCTGACGCTTTCCAATACCGTACAGAACGCCATCATTGGCGACGATAACAGCGTCAGCGGTGGAATCATCGGAGCCACCTCTTTATTGGCAGTGAACTATCTTGTGGTTCGCTTTCTCTATGGCCACAAGCGGATCGATCAACTTGTGGAAGGCAATGCCGACGTGCTCATCGAGAATGGCATGGTCCGCCCGGAGCGACTAAAGAAAGAGTTGATCAGCCGGACACAATTGGAGGCAGCCGCGCGCAGGCAGGGGTTTGAATCGCTGAACGATGTGCAGAAATGTATTCTTGAGCCAGGCGGAAACTTGACCTTTATCGGCAAGAAACCCGCTACCGATGATATCCGTCATCAAGAACTGGTTGAGCGTTTGAAGAACTTGATGGAGGAGGTTGTTCGACTGCGCGGCGACTTACCGCCCGCCGCCAGCGCCTAGCCGGTCCAATTAGTGCAGATGAATTAAAAATCCTGTAGAGGCGAAAATAAGTCCCACGATTGCCACTACTATCCCCGTTATCCAGAATGCTTTTCGCTTGGTTAAAAGCGTAATAGAGCAAATCACCAGTCCAATTTCCAGCAGCGCTTCGCCGCCATCAAACCGGTCTGCACGGCGGCTGACGGTATCGCGCTCTTTTTCCAGATCTTTGGCTTTGTCGCTGATGTCTTCCTTGTCGCCGTTATAGCGCTCCACGTCCTTTAGATATTTTTCGCGCAACGCTGCGTTCTTTTCCTTGTCCAGCGGCGTGATCGTCCCCAGCAAGTCCACCATGCCTTGCATTTCATGAAGACGAATATTCTTTGCCTGATAGAAAGCCCATTGATCGGTAGCTTGGGATTGCATTAACAGCTCTTCGGTATGGGCTCGATGTCCCATCAAAGTTACCGCCGCCACGAGCACCGCCAGAATTGAAATGGTCAGGGAAACGGGTAGCACGTGCGGATCGTGCCGGTGCTCTTCTGCTGTTTCCGGTAACTCAAAATCCTCGGCCATCGCGACAGCACTCCTTGTTTAGTTAATTCTTTAACGACTCACTTGCCGCTACCAGCGTGCGCTCGATGTCCACGTCGGTATGGGCTGCGGAGACGAAAGCCGCTTCGTATTGCGAAGGAGCCAGAAAGATTCCCCGCTCCAGCATGTTGCGAAAGAATTCGCCGTAGCGTTTCGTGTCCGATTTCTTAGCGTCGGTATAATTGCGAACCGGTTGTGACGCGAAAAACATTGTAGCTAGCGAACCGATGGCGTTCACCTGCGCTGCTACACCGGCTTTCTCGGCGGCAGCGCGCAGCCCGTCAGCAAGCCGCCGCGTCCGGTTCTCGATTGCCTCATAGAAACCCGGAGCCGCCAATTGTTTGAGCGTCGCAATTCCGGCGCTCATCGCCAAAGGGTTTCCGGCCAATGTTCCCGCCTGATATACCGGACCGAGCGGCGCAACGTTGTTCATCAATTCCGCGCGTCCGCCGTAGGCCGCGACAGGTACGCCTCCGCCAATAATTTTACCAAACGTGGTGAGGTCTGCCTCTATTCCCATCAACTGCTGCGCTGTGCCGTTATGCAACCGGAAACCGGTAATGACTTCGTCCACGATGAGCAATGCGCCATTCCTTCGCGAGATTTCTCGTAGACCCGCAAGAAATCCCGGTTCCGGCAAGACCACACCCATATTCGCAGCGACCGGTTCAACGATAATCGCGGCGATCTTGTTTTGGTGCTGCTTGAACAGTTGCTCCACCGCATTCAAATCGTTGTAGGGCGTATTCAACGTCAAAGTCGCGAGTGCTTCAGGGACGCCAGGACACTCCGCGATGCCCAGAGTTGCAAGACCAGACCCCGATTGCGAAAGAAAGCTATCCGAGTGCCCGTGATAATTGCCTTCAAATTTAACGAGCAGGTCCCTCTTGGTCACTCCGCGCGCCAGCCGCAGCGCGCTCATGGTGGCTTCCGTGCCGCTGGAGACGAACCGAATCTTTTCGATGAATGGAACCGAGCTGGTGATCAACGTGGCCAGTTCAATTTCCAGCTCCGTAGTGGCGCCAAAGCTTGTGCCGCGTTCTGCTTGCTTGGAAATTGCCGCTGTCACTTCAGGATGCGCGTGGCCCAATAACATTGCGCCCCAGGAGCATACATAATCGAGCAGTTCATTTCCGTCGGCGTCATAAAGAAATTGTCCACGCCCACGATCGACGATGAACGGTTCGCCGCCGACAGAACGAAACGCGCGCACTGGGCTATTTACGCCGCCGACTAACACCTGTTCCGCGCGCTTAAAGATCTCTCGCGAGCGATTACCCTCGCGTTTTGGTCTAACCTGCGATTTTGCGGGATTCATTGCTTGGCCCGTCGGATGTTCACGAACGCAGCCACCGCGCTGCATCCTTGGCGTGATAAGTCAGAATAATTTCTGCGCCAGCGCGTTGAATGCTTGTAAGTATTTCCATCACCACACGCTGCTCGTCCAGCCATCCTTTTTGTTCCGCGGCCTTCACCATCGAGTACTCCCCGCTGACATTATAGGCTGCCACCGGTACATCGAATTCATCTCGCACGCGCCTGATAATATCCAGATACGGTAGCGCCGGCTTGACCATCACCATGTCTGCGCCTTCGTCCAAATCCAGTTCCACCTCTCGCAATGCTTCGCGCGCATTTGCGGGATCCATCTGGTAACCGCGGCGGTCGCCAAACTGCGGCGTCGACTGTGCCGCTTCGCGAAAGGGTCCGTAGAATGCGGACGAATATTTCGCCGCGTACGCCAGAATCGAAATGTTTTCGAATTTATGTTCGTCCAGCGCTTCGCGAATCACGCCGACGCGTCCGTCCATCATGTCGGAGGGAGCTACGATATCGGCCCCCGCCCGGGCGTGCGAGACGGCTTGCTTCGCCAGAATATCCAACGTGGCGTCGTTGGCCACTTCGCCGTCTTCGATCACGCCGCAATGCCCGTGATCCGTGTATTCACAGAGACAAACGTCAGTGATAACCAGCAATTTGAGTTTAGCCTTGCGGATAGCCTCTATGGCGCGCTGCACTACGCCATCGGCGGCAACTGAGCTCATGCCCCGGGCGTCCTTTTTCTCCGGAAGCCCGAACAGAATTACTCCCGGGATGCCCAGCGACTCGACTTCGCGGCATTCTTCGACAATCAGATCGGCCGATTGCTGAAACACTCCAGGCATGGAGCTGACTTCCTGCCGCACCTTTTGCCCGGGACAAACAAACATCGGATAGATTAGCCCTGCAGCGCTTAATCGCGTTTCGCGAACTAGTCCGCGCAATGCTTCATTGCGGCGCAGTCGCCGCCCTCGGTGCGTCGGAAAGCTCATTCCTGAACAACTCCGACAGCGGAGGCTTTCCGCGTACCTGCAAAGTGTTGATTCAATATCGCGATGACGGCGTCCGTAGTGGTGTCCGCAGCCACCAGCCAGCTATCCAACCCCGATTGACGTAACGCGTTCCCGGTTATCGGGCCGACGGCGGTAATCGCCAAGTGGTTTTGCAAATCACGGAGTTTTTCCGCGCCCACAATTCCAACGAAATGCTCGACGGCGGTGGGACTAAAAAATAAAACCGCTTCAACCTCGCCATTCACGATCGCCGCGATTTTCTGCTCATCAAGATTAACCGGCGTGACGGTCCTGTACGCGATGACCTCTGTGACCTCCGCGCCATAATTTCTCAAAAGTTGTGGCAGATCCGGATCGGCGCGGTCGCTTCGCGGTAAAAACACAGTTTGGTCCCGCAACTTCTCTCCCAGTTCGTTGGCGAGCGCTGCCCCACTGTGCGTTTGGGCCTGGTAGTCCACAAAAAAGCCCGCGCGTTCCGCAGCGGTTGCTGTGGTCGGTCCAACCGCTGCTGCGCGTGAGCGTCTGCCCGCCACATTTCGCAAATTGCCTCGCACCTCAGCGCGCTTCACTACCGCGCGCACCGCATTTTCGCTGGTAAAAATAATCCAATCGAATTCTTCCAATCGATCAAGCGCTGCGTCCATCGGCCCAAAGTCCTCTGGAGCAGAAAAGGCCACCAGCGGCAGCAAAATTGGAACGGCTCCCAACTTACCAAGGTTCTCGACCAGTTCAACACTCTGACGCGCCGCGCGCGTTATCACTACTCGCTTACCCGATAAACCAGGCTCGGAATGGCCGCCGATTCTATTCACGTTGTCGTCCCACTTCCTCAAGAATCGTTTGCGCCCCGGTTTCCATGAGCAACCGCGCCATCTGTTCTCCAAGCTGGACGCCTTGGTCGGCCGCGCCCGTCAAGCGCTGCTTCACATATTGCTGGCCATCCACGGAGGTGACGCATGCCTCCAATACCATTTCGCCGCGTTCGATTCGAGCCCACGCCCCGATGGGCACCTGACAACCGCCCTGAAGCGCGCCCAGTAAAGCGCGCTCGGTAATAATTGCGGCTCGTGTTTCCGGGTCATCCAACTTGGACAGAAGATCGCCGGTCTCATTGTCGTTCAGGCGCGTTTCCACCGCGATGGCGCCTTGTCCCACCGCGGGCATGAATATTTCAGGTGCGAAAGTCTCCGATATTCGCTGGCTCAATCCCAGGCGGTCCAAGCCTGCCTTGGCCAGCACGATGGCGTCGTACTCGCCATCGCCCACTTTGCGGAGTCTGGTGTCGACATTGCCCCGCAGTTCGCGAATGTCAAGATCCGGGCGCAACCGCAGAAGCTGCGCTCGACGGCGCAAGCTGCTGGTGCCTACTCGCGCGCCCTGCCGTAAAGCTTCCAGTGCTGAACCTGTCGGAGAAATCAGGCAATCACGAATATCATCCCGCCGGCACACCGCCGGAAAGCTCAATCCGCCGGGCACTTCCGTGGGAATGTCTTTGACGCTGTGCACCGCGAGGTCGATGGATTCGTCCAGCAGCGCGTCTTCCAATTCCTTGATAAAAATGCCCTTTCCGCCAATCTGCGACAGCGGCGCTTGCTGCATTTTGTCGCCAGAGGTCTTGATAATTACTATTTCCGCTTCTACTCCCGCGAGCGCAAAAAGTTGCTTGCGCACGGACTCCGCCTGCCATTTCGCCAACAGGCTTCCGCGTGTTCCGATGCGCAAATGTTTCATTGTTTCTCCCGGTTCGAAAGAAACAGATCGCGCAAGGCTTCCACGTTCTGGATTTTCCGCCGCAATTCTTTTTCGCCGCGCAAGCGTTGTGCGGGTTCCAGCAATAATTTCTCCAGCAGCTCACCCATCAACGTTTCCATCTGTTGGCGATCTTCAGGGCTTAGGTGTTTCATCGTCTCCATGCGGTCACGGATGAAGGCGGTGCGTTCGTGCTGCAAACGCGCTCGTAACTCGTCCACCAGGTTCACTAGCTCGACATTGGCTTGCCAGGAAAGAAACTTGCCAACATGCTCGTCGACAATCGTTTCCGCGCGCGGAATTTCGTTTTCTCGCATGGCCCGGCTTTGCTGGACGATGCCACCGAGATCGTCCAGGTTATAGAGATACACATTGTAGATCTCAGCCGCCGCCGGCTCGATATTGCGTGGCAGGCCGAGATCCATGATAAATAGCGCGCGATTACTACGAGCCGCCATGGCTTGCTCTAGAGTGGCGCGTTCCAGAATTGGCTCCTCGGCGGCGACCGACGAAACAATCACGTCGGGACTCCGCAGTGCATCGCCCCATTCACCCCACGGCACCACCGTCCCGTGAAATTCCGTGGCCAGTTTCTCGGCACGCTCCAGCGAACGATTCATCAACAACAACTGCCCGATGCCGCGGTCGCTCAGTTGCAGCATCACTTGCTCGCTGATGGTTCCCGCTCCCAATACCAGCGCGGTGCGTTGACCAAGTTTGCCAAAAATTCTTTCCGCTAATTTGACGCCCGCGGAGGCCACCGACATTGGCCGCGTGCCCAGTTCGGTTTCCGACCGTACCCGCTTCCCCACTTCCAGCGCGGCTTGAAACATACGATTTAATACTGGTCCGGTAGCGCCTTGTTCATAAGCAAATTTATAGGCCTCGCGAACTTGGCCCAGAATCTCCGCTTCACCTAACATCATCGAATCCAGTCCCGCGGAAACTCGAAATAAGTGGCGCACCGCGTGCCGGTCATAGTGGTGATACAGCGAGACGCTCAAAATATCGGGCTGCACTTGGTGAAATTCGCTCAGAAAAGATGAAAGTCCTGCCGCGCTCTCGTGCGAAGTTTCAGGCGGCACACCATAAACCTCGCTGCGATTGCAGGTCGATAACACCAAAGTCTCTTCTAGGATTCCTCGCGAACGCAGCTCGCTGGCGGCCCGGCTGGCCTGTTCCGCGGTATACGACACGCGTTCCCGCACCTCCACCGAAGCGGTGCGATGATTTAATCCGACGAGAACTATTTCCATCAGGCTGGCCACGTATCCAAGCACTGCTCCCTAGAAATACCTGTGGCTATGCGAAAGATACAGGTTCACAACCGTGAAGCTCATCACCACCACGAAAAAATTGAATACACACAGCTTTGAAGCCCGCGCCCCACGCCATGCGGTGCTGCGCGCCAACTGGAAGTACAGCAAATAGAGAAACAGCACCACCAGGGTGATCACATATTTGGGATCGTAAAACCAATACTGCCCCGTGAGCCGGTCCACCCAAATGAATCCCAGCACCGTGCCAATGGCGATGGAAATGACGCCCACGAGGACGCTGGAATGGCTCATGCGCTCGAGCAATTCCAGCGAAGGCAAACGCCACACCACGTTGCTGAGCTTGTGGTTTCGCAACAATCGTTCTTCCGCGAGATAGATCACGCTCAACACGAACGACAGCGCGAAGGCCGCGTATGCCAGGATACTGAGCGTGACGTGCAATGCGAAAACCACGCCATGAGCCACTGTCGGCGATAGCCGGTCCGCGGGCGCCAGGTGCGCAATCAAAAAAAATCCCAGAATAAACGGCACCGCGAATGCCCCTACCGAGCGCTGCTGGTGATAAAACTCGAGAGCCAAATACGTCAGCGCCAGCAACCATCCGAATAACGACATTGAGCCGTAGAGGTCATGATAAGGAACGGTGTGCAAGCCGCGCGACCGCTCCAGCAATGCGAAATAATGCGCTACCAGCCCAAGTCCCAAAAGCACTGACCCGCACCTTCCCAACAGCTTCCTGCCGGTATTCAAAAATGCCAGGTAGCAGCCCCAACTCAACGAGTAGGCCGTCAGTGTCAGTATGAAATAGAGATTGCTCATCTTAGTTCTATCCAGCCGCGGCCCTTACACTTCCGGCGTCAGGTCTCTGAAGCGCACAAAAATGTCAGGAGCACTGTATCCTGAGTATAGCCCACGGGAACAACCACTTACATAGCGTAAGCGGCCGCCCCGCAGCAAGGATGCGCCGGATTTGTTATTCTCTCTGCGGACTCTAGGCAAGCCGAATCCAGGTGATATGCCGCGACTAAATACACTTACGGCTACCGAACGCAATGGGATCGACCGCAAGGACCTCTTCCTCCGCGCTTGCCGCGGTGAAGCCCTAACCCGCGTCCCTGTTTGGATGATGCGGCAGGCTGGCCGTTATCTACCGGAATATCGCGCCATTCGTGCCACACGCCCATTCCTGGAAGTTTGCAAAACTCCCGACCTGGCTGCCGAAGTCTCTTTGCAGCCGTTTCGCATCTTGGGGGTCGATGCCATCATCGTTTTCTCCGATATTTTGATTCCCGCCGAGGCCATGGGCATGCATCTTGAGCTAAATGACGCGGGGCCAAATCTTCCCAGTCCGATCCGAAGCGCGGCCGACGTCGCCAGCCTTCGCATCTTCGACCCTGATACGGAAACTAAATTCCTGCCAGAGGCCATTCGCCGCATCGTAAAGAGCGTCGGCCCGGATGTGCCGGTCCTGGGTTTTGCCGGCGCTCCGTGGACTTTGGCCTGCTACATGGTCGAAGGGAAAACTAAGGAGGGCTTCTCGACGGTTAAGAGCTTTCTCTACCATGAGCCAGAGACATTCCGGCTACTTCTCAACAAAATCGCGCAGGCCACCGTTCCCTATTTGCGAGCACAAATCGACGCTGGCGCTTGTGCCGTACAGTTGTTTGATACCTGGTGTGGAGAGCTAAACCTGGAAGCCTACGAAAATTTCGCGCTACCAGCGGTTCAACAGGTCATCGCAGGGATCAGTTCAGGTATCGGGGACAAAGTTCCGGTCATTTACTACACCAAGGCTTCTAATCACCTGATACCAGCGGTAGCCCGCGCCGGGGCGAACGTGTTGAGCGTCGATTGGCGTGTCGATCTGGCCGCGTTGCGAAAAACTCTTGGCCCCAAAATCGCGCTCCAGGGCAACGTCGATCCCGCTGTTTTGCTCGGGCCGACCGGCAAAATCCGCGAGGCTACGCAACACGCCCTTTCGCAATTGAACGGAATAGGCCACATCCTTAATCTCGGTCACGGAATCTTTAAACAAACACCGGTAGAGAACGCGCGACTCTTTATCCAAACCGGCCGGCAAACGGTAGTCGGCTCGGCGGGCAAAACGAATCAGCCAACTTCCGCCACCTATTCGCGCTGAGGATCATGACGTGACGCTCACCACTCCCAGCCTCCAACGCATGCGCGAGGAATTGCAAATCAGTGAAGAATTTCTCGCCCGCTACAATCGCCCGGGACCCCGCTACACAAGCTACCCCACTGCGCCAGTCTGGAATGACGCGTTCGGTCCTGATGATCTCGAAGCAGTCCACGCCGAAGCGCAAAAGGCGCAGACACCCATTTCGCTGTATATGCATCTTCCCTTCTGCGAAAGTTTGTGTCTTTTTTGCGCCTGCAACGTGATTATTCAGAAAGACAAACGCGTCGCGATACCGTATCTCGATGTGCTCAAGCGCGAGATCGAACAGGTGGCACGAAGAGTTTCGCGCGATCGTCCGGTAGTGCAGTTCCATTGGGGCGGCGGTACTCCTACATATTTGACCCCGCAACAACTTGAGGATTTATTCGGATTCGCGCGCGAACACTTTAATTTTTGTCCCGACGCGGAAATCGGCATTGAAATCGACCCGCGAGTAACCACTCGCGAACATCTTGAAGCATTGCGTCGCTTGGGCTTTAACCGTCTCAGCATGGGCATCCAGGATTTTCATCCCGAGGTGCAGGCGGCAATTAACAGGATTCAGCCGTTCGAATTGACCCGCGATTTGCTGCTCGCCGCGCGCGACTTGCACTTCGACAGCATCAATGTCGATCTCATTTATGGTTTGCCGTATCAATCGCCGGAACGTTTTAGACACACTGTAGACCAGATTCTCGAGCTGCAGCCGGATCGGATTGCGCTATTCAGCTATGCGCATGTCCCGTGGCTCAAAAAGCAGCAAGGGGCCTTCGCCACGCATTTGCCGGAAGGCATGAAAAAATTTGAAATTTTTCGCTCCGGCCTAATGAAATTTATTGAAGCCGGCTACCTCTACATCGGTATGGACCATTTCGCCAAGCCGGGCGATGAGTTGGCCGTGTCGCAGCAGCAACGAACTCTGCACCGCAATTTTCAGGGCTACACCACCAAGGCCGGTGCCGATCTCTACGGCATGGGCGTCACCGCCATCAGCGCGTTTCAAAACGCCTACGCACAAAACTATCGTGATCTCCCAAGTTGGCAAAAAGCCATACAGGAGCGCGGCATCGCTACCATGCGTGGATATCGCCTCTCGGACGAGGACCGCTTGCGCCGCGCGGTCATCAATCGGCTGCTTTGCCACACCGTAATTGTGAAAGAGGAAATTTCTCGAGAATTCGGCGTCGACTTCGATCAATACTTCGCCGCCGAACTTAGTCAGCTTGACGGGCCCCGCGAGGATGGCTTGGTGATGCTGGATGATAAGGAAGTGCGCGCCACCTGGCTCGGCAGAATCTTCATTCGCAATCTTGCGATGATTTTCGATCCGTATCTCGAGAAGCAGCACTTGAACGCCATACCGTTATTTTCAAAAACTCTGTAGCATCAACCTCCATGCGCGTATCATTCCCGTGACTGCTCATGTCCCAACTTTGGTTGTTGGCGCGGGAATTTCGGGGTTGGTGTGCGCCTACGCGCTGCGTAAGGCGGGTATCGATGCTCAGGTCATCGAGTCCAGCGTCACTCCCGGCGGTGTGATTCGCAGTGAGCGTCGTGACGGCTATTTGCTGGAATTTAGCCCGCAAAGTTTCAACGCGACGCCCGCGCTGGTCAATCTGTGCCGCGAATTGCACATCGACGATCAACTCCTCCCCGCGCCGGCTAGTGCGCCTCGGTATGTACTCGTAAAAGGCAGCTTGCGGCCAGTTCCACTCAGCCCACCGGCATTCATGGCGTCATCTTTGTTCGGGCCGCTCACCAAGCTACGAGTCCTAGGCGATATTCTCGGTCGCTCTTCCCCACCTCACAAGGACGAATCCGTCGCTGCTTTTACCCGACGTAAATTTTCACGTGAACTCCTGGATAAGCTGGTAGGTCCGTTCGTCTCCGGCATTTATGCCGGGGATCCGGAGAAGTTAAGCCTGCAAAGCGCGTTCCCTCAGTTATATGAGGCGGAGAAATCCACAGGCAGCGTTATTCGGGGTTTATTGTTCTCAGCAAGAAAGCGCTCTGAGTCGGCCGACAAACCTACTTTGCAAACCTTCCGCGAAGGCAATCAAACATTAATCCAGGCCCTGGCTGCGAATCTGGGACCGAATCTCCGTTGCGGCGTTACCGCCCAACGCATCAGCCCCGCCATGACACCGTCAGGCACACCGATCTTCGAACTAACGGTTATAACGAACGGCCGGGAAGACGCTCTCACCACAGATCGAGTGATCATCGCCACCCCAGCTCAGCAAGCCGCCACGTTGCTACGCGATGTTGATCCGCAATTCGAATCTGCACTATCAGCGATCAGTTACGCCCCGATTGCCGTAGTCTCGCTGGGCTATCCCGGAAATGCGATTCACCACTCGCTCGAGGGTTTTGGTTTTCTCGTGCCGCGTTCGTCCGGATTACGAATCCTTGGCACAGTTTGGAACTCGTCGCTGTTTCCCAACCGCGCTCCCGATGGGCACGTTTTGCTCACAAGTTTCGTCGGTGGCGCCACGGACCCTAGCGCCGTCTCGCTGCCCGAATCCGAAATTGTGTCCATCGTACATCGCGAGCTAGCATCCGTACTTGGCATCTCCCAGCCGCCATCGTTTTCGCACGTTCAGGCCTGGCAGCGCGCCGTACCGCAATACAACCTCGGCCACATTCGGCTTATAGATATACTCGAGCAAATGCAGAGGAAGTACCCATCGTTCCGGCTCATCGGCAATTATCTTCGCGGCCCTGCATTGGGCGCTTGTGTCGAACAAGCCTTGACCGTCGCGCAGGAAGCGATTAAAAAAGACCGCGTTGCATGAGGGATAGCCGCAAAGCGCTCGCACTCATCCAGTTAACCGGGTATTTCGTATTCGTACCTAGGAGTAGAAGCTAGACCTCGTGTTCCTTGCGGCATTTAGCCCAAAGGATGATCGCGAAGCGTCTCCCGACGCTGCGCTGGTGCGTCTGCTTCTTCAAAACGACGTGGGCGCGTTCGAGAAAATTTACGACAAATATTCCCGCGTCGTTTACTCGCTCGTTCTAAGAATCGTTCAGCAGTCAGGGCCTGCCGAAGAAGTTGTGCAAGACGTCTTTTTGCAACTGTGGCGGAATTCCGCGCAGTACGATGCCGCTCGCGGCCCCTTCGTTCCTTGGCTGCTAACCCTGGCGCGAAATCGCGCGCTCGATACCCTTAGACTTAAGAGCGAACGGCAGCGCCGCCTGGAGAACCAAACCGACGAATTATTTTCCGTCGTGGTGGCGCCGCAATATGAAAAAGAGTTGGACGAAAAGCGCCTTGCTGAGCGTGTCCGTACGCTGGTGGGAGAATTGAATCCGAAGCAAAAACACGCAATTGAACTAGCCTACTTCCAGGGCCTGAGCCACAGCGAAATCGCCGCGGAATTAAAAGAACCACTCGGCACCGTAAAAAGCTGGATTCGCAACGGATTGATACGACTGAAGGAAGGATTGCACACCGCGTCGTGAGCAATTGCGACCAATTTCGGGAGATGTACGAAGCCTACGCGCTAGGCGCGCTTGATCCGCCCGAGCGCGCCCCGCTCGAAGCTCATCTCGCCACCGGCTGTGCGGAGTGTGCGAAGTCCGTAGCAGAAGCACGGTGGGTCGTCTCCCACTTAGCCTACTTGGCTCCCGAGGCTGCGACTTCGGACATGCTGAAGGGCCGGTTGATGCAGACAGTGCGGTCGGAAGCAAAATCACAATCGTTGTCGCCAGTTGCGACTGCACCAACGGCAATGCCCACTGGCATTCCCTATTGGCTGTCAGCCGGAATCGCAGCGTTATCGATGTGGACTCTTTACTTCGCGTGGGAGGCGCACCGCCTGAAGGAAGAATTGCGCGCTACCAACGAACAAAATCAACAAAACGAACAAATGGTCGCGAGTGCGCAAAACGAGAGCGCCGTGACTCAGCAAAAGCTCACCGCCATGGAAGAGCAAATGGCCAAAATGCACCGTGAAACCGCCATTTTGACCGACCCTTCCTCGGTCAAAATAATGTTGGCGGCGCAAAAAATTCAGGCCCCTCAGATGGTTGCCATGTGGCATGCCAAATACGGCATTGTGCTTACTGGACAAAAGGTCCCCATGCCGTCCGGCAACCGCGTTCTGCAACTGTGGTTGATACCAAAGGCACGCGGCGGCAAGCCTATGCCTGCCATGACGGTGCGCCCGGACCCCAACGGAGACTTCGTAGTTTTGGTTGCCAATCCGCCCGTTGCCGGCAGCGACACCAAGGCGCTGGCCATCACCGAAGAGCCGGCTGGCGGCAGCGCCGCGCCCACCACGACGCCAAAGTGGGTCGGAGCCATGACTTAGAAGGTCGTTTCGAACCGTTCCGTTGGAATTATTTTCCGAAGCGCAGTCTCAACCGCGTTTTTCTTCGCTCTGCTGCTTCTCGAAACCGCCGCTTTTCTTCCGCCGTTTTTAGCAACAGCGGCCGCACGGTTTTAGGCTGCTTGGTATATTCGTCGATGGCCACGAACGTTACATAAGCGGTCGTGGTGTGCTTACGCTGCCCGGTCAGAATTTGCTCGGAAAAAACTTCCACGCCTACTTCCATCGACGTGTTAAACACGCGGTTTACCTGTGACTTTAGAATTACTAGCTCCCCCACGTTCACTGCGTTGCGAAAATCGATGTAGTCCACCGAAGCCGTCACCACATAGCTGTTCGAATGGCGGGCGGCAGCCATCGCCGCTGCCATATCGACGAGATGCATTACTTGCCCCCCCAAAAGCTTTCCCAGCGGGTTCGTCTGCGCCGGCAGAACCACTTCCGCCATCTCTGACCGCGAAGCGCTCACCGGTTTAGGCTTCAACTTCGAATCTTGTGTCAAATTTAGGGTCCTATTTTTTTCTCGCTTCATTCGTCCCCGCACCACGCAATTTTGGAACCGCGCGTTCAATCCGTATACTACGGTAGCCATCATGACAGACCAAAAGAAAAGCCGCAGGCAGGTGCTGGAAGAATTTGTGCGGAAGTCTCCGGGCGACGCTTTTTCGCGCTACGGACTCGCCATGGAATGTATGAGCACCGGCGACGCCGCGGCAGCCATTCTCAACTTCGAACTGCTGCTCCAGCAAAACGCCAACTATATCCCCGCCTACTTGATGTACGGTCAGCTGCTGGTCCGCGAGTCGCGGCCCGATGAAGCTAAACAAATCCTTACAACTGGCATTGCGGCCGCTGGCAGAAAGGGCGATCAGCACGCCGCGTCGGAGATGGAGGCCTTGCTGGCCGACATCAGCTGACAAGCGTTTACGTCCGGAATCGAGGTTCTGAACAATTCAATTCCCAGTACCAAACTGTCATGTAATCAGCAACCGTTGACTCGCTCTGGTATCATCACCTATGGTGCTAGTGCGGCCAGATCGCATCCCGCTGTTTCCTCTTAACGTCGTCCTTCTTCCCGGCGCTGAACTCCCTCTGCATATTTTCGAGCCGCGTTACCGGAAAATGGTCAATCAATGCAGGAGTGAGCGTTCCGAATTTGGAATGTTGCTTTCCATGCCCAATGGTGTCGCGCGAGTCGGTTGCACCGCCGAGATTATGGAAGTGCTCAGGCGTTATCCCGACGGCAGGATGGATATTATCTCCGTGGGACGCATTCCTTTCCGCGCCGTGGAACTTTTCACCGAGAATCCATTACTTGAAGGCCAAGTTGATTACTTGGAAGACAGGGAGATTTGCAATCAGCCTCCCAAGCCCGAGTTGATCGAACTCTACGAGACTTGCCATACGCTGATTTTTGGTGATTACCCAAAAAATCTAGCCACCGACCCTGCGGCATGTTTTTCCTTTCAAGTGGCCGCGGCCTTGCCCATGGATTTGATGTGGAAACAACAGCTCTTGGAGCTTCGCACCGAAACCGAACGCCAGGAGAGATTGATAGGCTACCTTCGTGGCTGGGCCCCGCATCTACAGAAAGTAGGGTCAGTGCGCGCCCAATCGGCTGGGAATGGGCACGGATTGAATTGATTATGGTGGCCGCACGCTTCGCCGCCTCTAAGCAGAACCGATTTTTTTCATCCACAGTCGCAATCGTAACGTGATCCATTTTTGGGGACCTAATGACCGCTAGCACATCGATGAAGTCTCAACCACAACACGCGAAACCTCGTACTCTGGGCGAATTAAAGGGCATTCCCGATTTTGACGCCGGAAGTGTCTCGCGCTCGGTGAAAGACGAAATTCGCGGCAACCTCTTGCGCTTGATCGAACGCGGCGAGCCGCTCTTCCCTGGCATTCATGGCTATGAAGACACGGTTGTGCCGCAGATCGTCAATGCGCTGCTTTCCCGTCACAATTTTATTTTGTTGGGACTGCGCGGCCAGGCCAAGAGCCGCATCTTGCGCGGACTGATCAATTTGCTCGATGCTGAAATTCCCGTCGTGGTGGGTTGCGAGATTAATGACGATCCGCTGAAACCCATCTGCCGCTTCTGCCGCGACAAAATCGCGGCCGAGGGCGATAACACTCCAATCGCGTGGATGCCACGCGATAGCCGCTACGTCGAGAAATTAGCTACGCCGGACGTCACCATGGCCGACATCATCGGCGATGTTGATCCCATTCGCGCCGCTCGCGGTGGCCGCGATCTATCCGACGAATTGACTATTCACTACGGTTTACTTCCTCGCGCAAATCGCGGAATCTTCGGCATCAACGAACTACCCGACTTGGCGGGGAAAATTCAGGTCGGGCTTTTCAACATCATGCAGGAAGGCGACATTCAGATTAAGGGCTACCCGCTGCGTTTGCCGCTCGACGTGCTGCTGGTCTTCACCGCAAATCCCGAAGACTACACGGCACGTGGAAAAATCATTACGCCGCTGAAAGATCGCATCGGCGCGGAAATTCGCACCCATTACCCTGCCAGCGTCAAGGAAGGCATGGTCATCACCGCACAGGAAGCCTGGGTGTGCCGCACGGCGGGCCGTAGCATTGAGGTGCCCAATTATCTTCGCGAGACCGTGGAAGAAATTGCCTTCCAGGCCCGCGAAGACAAGCGCGTCGACCGTCGTTCGGGAGTAAGCCAGCGTCTGCCCATCACCACCCTGGAAAGTGTGGTCAGCAGCGCCGAACAACGTGCCGCTCGCACGGGAGAAAATGGCTGCTACGCCAGCATCGCGGACATTTATGCCGCGCTCCCCGCTATCACCGGCAAAATGGAGTTGGAATATGAAGGCGAATTGAAAGGTGCCGACACCATCGCGCGTGAATTGATTCGCACCGCGGTCGGTCGCGTCTTCACCAAATATTTTGGCGAAGTGAACTTTCAACCGGTGATTCAGTGGTTCGAATTGGGCGGAGAATTGAAGCTTCCTGAGCTCGCTACCAGCGATGAACGTTACCGCCAATTATCTAAAATCCAGGGCCTCAGCGAGCACGTCGGCCGAATTGGCGCAACGGACACCAAAAATCATGGCGCCGTTGCTGCCGCTTCAGAAATGATTCTGGAAGGCCTCTGGGCCCATCGCCGGATCGGACGCAGTGAAGAGCGCGGGTATTTCGCCGAGAGACAAAAACCACAGGAGCCGCGCGACACTCCGTCGTCGCGGGGGCCGCGACGCCAATTCAACTAAGCGCGTCGCGCAACAAAGGTAGGCAGCTGGACCCGGGGAACATTATGAAAGTAATTCGCTACGGAAAATATGTTGGTGAGCCGGCGGACGCTGTCGATCTGGACGAGCTGGTGAAACGCCTGGGCGACTTCTTCCTGCAAAGCGGCTTTGAATCGCAGTATTACGGCGTCTCCGAAATGGACAACCAGCGCTCCATGGAGGCGTTGAAGGAAGCCATCCTGCGCGCGCTGCAGGAAGGCGACTTGTTGCCCGAAGACGCGATGAGCGAAGAGCTTCGCAAGATGCTGCAAAGCCCCCAAGCGCAGAGCAGCCAGGCGGTGAAAGATTTGCTGGAAAAATTGATGGACCGCCTCGCGCAAGAGGGCCTCATCAATCCACAGCAGCCTCCGCAGGTCACGCCCCCCCATCAGAATTCTGCGCGCGGCAGCCTCGGCCAGCCGCAAGAGCGTCAAACCGAAGCGCGCTTCGAAATCACCGACAAGACCATCGATTTTCTTGGTTTCAAAACGTTGCAGGATTTGATGGGTTCTGTAGGGCGCAGCAGCTTTGGCCGACACGATACTCGGGATCTCTCCACCGGTGTGGAATCCGGCGGCGTCTCGCGCCCCTACGAATTCGGCGACACTTTAAATATGGACGTGAGCGAAACGCTGTTTAACGCGGTGCGTCGCGAAGGCGTCAAAGTACCCATCGAGATGACGTACTCGGACCTGATGGTCCATCAGTGCGAATATCACAGCTCTTGCGCAACGGTTCTGCTGCTCGATTGCAGCCACAGCATGATTCTCTATGGCGAAGATCGCTTCACACCAGCCAAGCGCGTGGCCATGGCGTTGTCGCACTTGATTCGCACCCAATATCCGGGAGACACGCTGAGCCTGGTGCTTTTCCACGACAGCGCCGAGGAAGTACCGCTTGGCGAGTTAGCTCGTGTACAGGTCGGTCCCTATTACACCAACACCCGCGAAGGCCTGCGAATGGCGCAACGTATTTTACTGCGCCAGAAAAAAGATATGCGCCAGATCATCATGATTACCGATGGAAAGCCATCGGCGCTCACTTTAGAAGACGGCCGCATTTACAAAAATGCCTTTGGCCTTGATCCTTTCGTAGTCGGCCAAACGCTCGAGGAAGTAAATAAGTGCAAACGCGCCGGCATCCTGATCAATACGTTCATGCTGGCCACTGATTACAGCCTGGTGCAGTTCGTACAAAAGATCACGGAAATGTGTCGCGGCAAAGCCTACTTCACTACGCCTTATACTCTTGGCCAGTACCTATTGATGGACTACATGCAGCGCAAAACCAAGCAAATCCATTAAAACTCAGCACAGCGGCCTCGCGCCAACAAGACTTGCGATAAACTATACGCATGGGAATCTTGCAGCGGCTTTCGCGCTGGGTAGGTTCAAGCGAAAAAATGACTACTATCGTTGCCGGCCAAACAGCGCCGGATTTCTCACTGAAATCGATCGACGGAACGAAATATTCTCTGCCAGAACTCTTAATGGGAGGCCCGGTTTTCGTCTCCTTCTTTAAAGGGTCGTGTCCGGTTTGCCAATTCACGTTCCCGTTTTTGGAACGCCTCTACAAACGCTACGGGAGCAAAGACGTCACTTTCCTCGGAATTTCTCAAGACAACGCCCGCGCCACCAAAGAATTCGCCGATGGGTACGGCGTTACATTTCCAATTGCGCTGGACATTGAAGGCTATCCCGCTTCGAATGCTTACGGCTTGACCAACGTGCCCACCAGCTTCCTGATCGATAGCGACGGAACTGTGAAAATTGCGAGTATGGGTTTTAATAAGAAAGATCTGGAAGCCGTCGCCGCGGAGCTCTCCCAGCGTGGCAAAATCCCACTGTCAGCGCTTTTTCGTCCCGACGAGTCTGTGCCCACGAACCGACCGGGTTGAGGCTCTAAAAACTAGGTTCGGTCGAACCTAAACAAAAGTTTACGCGGTGCTCCTGTTCGGTCCTTCGCCCGATTCGGATAAACTACGGAATTAAATCCACCACGTCTTTGTCCAACCATTGCTTCTTGTGCTTTGGCGGGCGTTTTCTCTTATCTTCAATCACGCGCGTATTCCCCGGAACGATTCCCGACTTTCGCGCCGCCCGTCGCGCTTCCGTTCCCTTCTCAAATTTCTTCTTTCCCATTTTTCTCATAAACCACGTCATCCACAGCACATCATATTGCCCGTTGCGTTCCGCGCCCTTCGCTTCGTAAGCTCTTGCCGGACGATTCTACGTTCCCGGAGCCCATGTGAAAACCAGTTTAAAATTTCTGATGCTCGTCGGCACATTTCTTTTTATCAGCTTTGGCGCCACCAACGCGCAGTCTCAGTCCGTCCCGGCAGCATCGACAGCAGCGCCGCAAAATTCGGCGTCGCCTGTCGCGATCTTAGCAGGGCACCTCATCGACGTGCGAAGCGGCCACGTAACTACCAACGCCTATATCATCGTCGAGAAAGATCGGATATCGCGGATCGTCGCCACTGCTCCGGCCGGCATGAAACTCATCGACCTCTCTAAATACACGGTCGTCCCCGGCCTCATCGATTGCCACGCACACCTGCTCGGCAATCCCAAGGATCAATCCGCCATGTCTGGCTTGCGGATGTCCTCCGGGCAAGCGGCTATCTGGGGCGTGCACAACGTGACTATCTGGCTCGATCACGGATTTACCGCGCTACGCGATGCGGGCGAGTCCGATATCGGTTACGGCCAACTGGCGCTGCGAAACAGCATTGAACACGGACTGATCCGCGGTCCCCGAATCGTTTCCGCCGGCAACTTCGTCTCGCTTACCGGCGGACACGGCGACGCCGATTTGCTGGCGCCAGATAAATCTCTGCCGCGTGCACCAAACATGGCTGACACAGTAGACCAGGTCAGCGTCGCGGTTCGCCGCGACATTAAATTCGGCGCGGACTGGATCAAGCTGATGGCCACCGGCGGCGTCATGGATCCCATCAGCGACTACACTGTTCAGGAATTGAGCCAGGAACAAATGGCCAAGGCGGTCGAGATTGCTCACCGCGCTGGAAAGAAAGTTATGGCTCACGCGGAAGGCTCTGAAGGTATCAAAGCCGCCGTTCGCGCCGGCGTGGATTCCATCGAGCACGGCACAGTGCTTGACGAGGAGGGCGCGAAGTTAATGGAGCAACACGGCACCTGGCTGGTCCCCACGCTGTTTTGCTTTCAACACGACATGGAAACGGGATTATCGCAGGGCCGCGATCCCGCGAGTTTTGCCAAAGGCGTCGCCATCATCAACGAGCAAGGTCCGGCGTTTAGGCGCGCGCTCGATCATCATCTGAAAATCGCCTACGGTCTCGACGACGATCCCGATTTTGTTTCCAAAGAATTTGGCGCGCTGGTTCGCGGAGGAATGACTCCTATCGAGGCTTTGAAAGCCGCAACGATTAACGGGGCTGAATTAATGGGTCGCTCGAAAGACATTGGTTCCATTGAGCCTGGAAAATATGCAGACATCGTCGCCGTGGACGGCGATCCGCTTTCCGACATCACTGTAATGGAAAAAGTTGCGTTTGTAATGAAAGACGGAGAAGTTTATAAGCCCGTCGCACAGTAATCTTGATCAGAACTGATTTTAGAAATTAAACGATACTTGCAAATCGATTCTTCGGTTGGCCGCTGCGCCGCCGGGACCACCACCAGGCCCTCCGCCGGGACCAAACCCAGTCACTATGCCGTTCGATTGTCCAAATAAGGGAGAGCCCAAATTGCCGACCGGCGTGGTGAGATTTACATTGTTAAAAATATTGCGCGCGGCCACGCTAAAAGTGAGGTTATAGCGATGATTGGTCGCACCCGCATCGGGTCCGCCACCACCACGACCGCCAAATCCACCGCCACCACCGCGACCACCTGGCCCGCCGGGTCCGCGTCCAAACGTTCCTCCCGCACCAGGTCCGCCCAAAGTATTTGTGGCTTCCGTCTTTTTGCCGAATCCAAAACTCTTGCTCACTCGCAAATTCATCGAAAAGCGCCCTGGCCCGGTTAAGTAATTAATCGGAACCCGCGGATCGCCTGGTTGTGGAACCACATCGAAGGATCCGAAGCGGTTGGTCACCACATTAGCGGGAATTGAATTGGGAGTTGCAAATGACGGCCGGTCATTAAAAATGGAATCGCCATTCAGATCCTGCCCGGTCGTAACGTCGTACGGTGCACCGGAGCTGGCCATCATGAATGGGCTCAAACGAAAAGCGTAAGGCAGCCCAATCGTTCCGCCGAAAAAAACGCGATGGCGAATATCGAAAGCCGACCGCCCGTAATCGAGACTGATATTATTGTTAATGGAGGGAAAACTGGTGGCCTCGGCGCCCGTGTCGCTGTTGGCAAAATTCAGCGTGTAATAACCGAACAGCGAAAGTTTCGATCCTATTCGCACACTGCTATTCACAATCAACTGATTCTGCTTAAAAATGCCCTCAGACTGGTACTGATAAATGTTGTTCGTCGAGGCCAGGGGCCGCGGCGCGGTGCCCGGATTGCACGGGAATGCCGAGCATTCCGGAGCGTTAATATTTTCCGTGAAGAATTCGTGCACGCCCCGCGAATTCAGATAAGTAACAGCGAGGTTGGCATTCTTGGTGAGTTGCCGCTCTACGCTGATTCCCGTTTGCATGATATACGGGGTTCTTAAATTTGGGTTGGCTGTATATATCGTAGGCGCCGTTGCGCTGGCGGGCAGCGCGCCCGGCTCGGGAATGTTATTCAGAAAGAATTCCGGATTAGTCACCACGAATTGCTGCTGCGTCAGGCCGTTCAGCCTTTCCTGCTGCAGCACCAAATCATAGGTGAAGCGCTCGTAAAATATGCCGTAGCCCGCGCGCAGCACAATTTTCGGGGCGCTGTTTTTTGCTCCCGCGCCCAGTCCCCAGGCAAATCCAAATCGTGGAGCGAAATCAGCGTGATCACCAAGATTATTTTGGCTTTCAAATCGCAATCCATAGCTCAAGGTCATATTCGGACGCAGATGAAAATCATCTTGCACATACAGTCCGGCATCGAAATACGTCACGGCCGCGCTGGCGCTCCCAGTGGTTACCGAGTATTGGCTAGCGCCACCGCCCATGGCCGTAATTTGGGGAAAGGTAAGCCCAGCGGCTAATCCTTGTTGCGTGATTTGAAAAGCCTGCAGTCCGGTGATAAACGGGCACGTCGCGGGCGTAGCATTGGCCGGGCAACCGGGATTCTGCCGCGACCCAAAATTGAAGTTGCCATTGAAATTTGAGGTCTCCACACTCGAGTCGCGGTTAACGCGCAGCCGCACGCCAAATTTTAGGAAATGCTTGCCCAACGCCATGGACGTGTAGTTTTGAAATTCATAGCGGTCCAGCACGTCCTCCACCGTTCCCTGTGTACTTCCGCCATCTACAAAGGCGGATTGCACGTTTACTGTCGGTGCGGTGGTTAGCGGCGACTGATTGGTCGTCTCCCGGATAAACTGAAAACGCGTCTCGTTAATAATCTTGGGACTTAAAATCTGCGTGTCGCTTACTTGCAAAGTTTGTTCGGTTTCGAGGCTGTTGTATCCGGTAGAGGCCAGATTGAAGAGTCCAATGCCGTTGTTGTCCTGCCGATTATGCTCGTACTGATAGCGCACCGTCAGGGTGTTATTTTTACTGACCTGGTAGTCGAATCGTGGCCCCAAATTCATACGTACGCGTGGATTGGCCACCGAGTCGCTGAAATTAATAATATTAAAGTTGGGATCGAGAACTTTCGCGCTCACGATGGAGAGGTCGTTAATGTCCCGTCGTTCGAAATTAAAGAAAAACGACGCCTTCTTGGTCAACGGTCCACCAATGCTCCCGCTGAATTGCGTGGACTCGTAACCCGGCGGCTGCATGCCTGGCGGAGTCACTTCGAATGGGTTGCGTGAATTGAATCCCGCGGTGTTCCCGGTAAAAAATAATTGCCCATGAACTTTGTCGCTGCCCGGCTTCGTAAAAATCTCAATTCGCCCGTAGCCCAGCTTGTCGTACTCCGCGGAAAACGGGTTTTGGTTAATTCGAATCTCGCGAATTGACGCTTTTGGCGGAAGTTGTCCAGCCGTAAATCCATCAATATAAATTTGGCCGCCATTAGGTCCTGCGGACGGCCCAGCAAGAGCTTGCAACTCGTCCATCAATTCGTCCGGATCGTCTGACAGCGCTTCCAGATCTTTATCTTTCAAAATAATGGCGCCAGCGTTGTTTTCCGGATTCACATCCAATTGTGTCGGAGAATCCTCGACGTGTATTTCCAGTTTTTGCTCTTCCAGCGTCAGCGCGATCTTCAGCGTTTGTGTCTGTCCTGCCTTTACCGCAATATTCTGCGCCGTGAATAAGCCGAAACCTTCCGCCACAACTTTAACGGTGTAGGTTCCGGAAGCCAGTCCGGTCAACTCATAAGAGCCGTCCTTATTAGTAACTGAATCCACCGAATTCCCATTCGGGGCCGTCAACAACACCGCTGCTCCGCTAACCGTGGAGCCGGAAGGGTCGGTCACTTGTCCACGAAGTGTTCCGGTCGTGGGCACTTGCGCGCGCGTAGGACTATTCGCGGTAAGTAGTGCGAAGAAAAATAAAATAGCTATGTATAAAACCCGAACTTTCATTAATTCTCCAGGAATTAATCGCCGCAGGTGAGTCTGTCTATCGGTCAGGCCTAAGGTGTCCCCGCTTCTCCGCTGGGCGCTGCGCTCAGACTCCATGGCGATAGAATTGACGACGCCCCGCCATTTGGGGCACCTTGCAAAATCGGCTCGACGCCGGCTAGCAGCGTAATGGCCGTCACCGCGTTGCCGCCATTTACGTCCGTGCCCACCAACATCACTGCGTCGCCCTTCTGTAAATCTACGATTGTGGACGCCGGCATCCGGCTGATCATTTGCTGCAAATCGCCTCCTCCGCCAGCCCCGCCGCCCACGCCTCGTCCTCGTCCGCCAAAATCTCCAGACGCTTGTCCCGAAGCCCCAGCGGGTTCCTTGGCCGCCGGCGCAGCCATCGCACCGGCCCGGGCGGCCGCCTGAGCGGAACCAGCTTGGTCTCCGTTTGCCCCGCCGTTCGCGCCGCCTGAGCTATTCAACCGCTGCGCGATGCGTTGTGCCAACGGCGCCGGAAGTTTTCGAAGTTGCGACTCCGAAGTGATTTTCACCACAACGTTTTTTTTGGTGGCGAGATCATGCACGGTGACGGTGCTTTGCGCACTATCCAACGATGAAATTGTTCCAGAAATATTGCGGAAGCTGCCAGAGACAATCTCTTGAGCGGTTAGCTCGCCGCCATCCGCGCTTCTTTCACCGCGCGCTCGCAATTGATCGCCAGGCCGGATTTCAGCCAGCGGCGCGGGCTTGGCGTCGTCAAACTTTACCGACCCGGGTGCGTAGCGGCGCAGCACGGTGTCTTTCGTCAAGTGCACGGCGACGGTTTTCTTTTCTCGTAAAGTCGGCGCGGTAATGTTGATTACTCCGGCCGCCGCATCCACGTTATCTACCAATCCTCCCACACCGGATTTTTGCCATTCGTCCCGCTCGCGGCTTTGTTTCTCCGCGATGTCGGCCTTCTTCATCGCGATAATGGAAGTCGCCGAAAATGTCTTATTGTCATCGCCGGCTTTTCCGCGCACCAGTATGCGGTCACCAATTTGAAGATCTGTCAGTGCTATGGACTGCGCGTCCTTTAAATCTTTTTGACCGGGAGCGATGCGAACGATCTTGGTGGAGTCCCGAACATCAACAGTCATTTCAACGCCCGCATCGCTGGTCAATATCAGAACATTCCCCGAAATCGATTTAATAGTTCCCAACAAAGGCGATGATTTAACAGCGCCTTGACCAACTTGTCCAGAGTCCTGTTGCAGCGAAACCTCGGCCGCAACTACGTCTCCGCGCCATGTCAGTAGTACGGCCGTCAGGGCCACAACAGACAAGCGCAGCACCGCTGCGTATCCGACTGGCTTCAGGAAATCGTACGGCTCCAGGAGCTTCATGAATCCTTCCTCGATTTCATATTTCCGCGCGACGACACACCTATATCTTTAGCGATTAGACGTGCCCTTCGTCTAAAATCGTTTCACACTCTCCCCAACATCGCACAAAAGGTTCCTGCGGGTGTAGGGATGTTGTTATCTTCTGCTAATGCCGGGTTTTTGGGGTGATTTATTGCCGTACAATTCAGGGCCAAATCTCGGTCATCTTGTACTGCAGCAGGTCGATCCAAATCTACTTTGCATTTATTTTTATCGATACGGGCGACGGGAACCCGACCCGAAACTCACGAGCGCGACCCGCGCAGAGATGCCTGTGTAGCTCGCGTTTCCGAGTCGCCCAGCTTTATGGGAATCGTCACCTCGATCAGGGTGCCCGGGTCGGCATTTTTCAATCGTAACTCGCCACCAAATTCCTTAGCGCGCTGCCGCATTCCGCCAAGTCCGATCCCTACGCTGCCAGGGCGCAATTCCACAATATGACCGGCAATTCCTTTACCGAAGTCGCGCACGCTTACCGAAACCTCATGCTCGTTTTTCGTCAGGGTAATGCAGGCCTTCATTGCGCCTGAATGACGAAAAACATTCGTAAGCGCTTCCTGCACGATACGAAAAACCGCAGTCTCGACTTCCGGCGCCAGTCGCGGAAATTCCTGCGGTTGTACGTCGAAACTGGTCTCAATCCCACTGCGTTCCGTTAATCCATCGAGATACCAACGCAGCGCTGATTGCAAACCGATTTCATCCAGCAACGGTGGGTGCAAGAGATGCGAAATGCTACGGACCTGCTGCATTACCCGCTCCAGCAATCCGCTCGCCTGCAGCGCGGCCTGATTTTTCGCCTCTACTGACTGCTGTCCCATATGAATTCCATCCACCAGCATTTTGGCCGCGCTCAGTTCCTGGCCAAGCCCGTCATGCAGGTCGCGAGCGATGCGCCGTCGTTCCTCGTCCTGGGTACTCAGCAATCTTCCCGAGAGCCCTCGTAATTCCGTGTTCAGAAGTTCCAGTTGTTGTGCGTTGCGATGCAACTCCGCGAACACAGTTACCTTCGCGCGCAGCAACTCCGGCACTACTGGCACGGACAAATAATCCACCGCGCCGCGCTGGTAACCTTTCAATCTGTCCAGATCCGTCAAATGCACCGCGGAAATAAAAATTATGGCGGTCTTTTGAAACCGGGGATGCTGCCGGATGATTTCCGCCAACTCGAATCCGTCCAATTCCGGCATGCTGACGTCCATCAGCACTACCGCAATGTCCATCTTCAACAACAATTCCAGAGCTTCTCGTCCCGAGTTGGCCTTGACCAAGTTTTCGCCGAGTTCCGCTAGGATAGCTTCGTAGGTCAAAAGTTTGGAAGGCTGATCGTCCACCATCAAAATGTTTACTTTGTCAGGCACGATCATATTTTATCTGCCAGGCTCCCGAATTTATATGTGAACCGCGTCCTGCTCCAAAAAACCAACAATTGTGCTTACCGCGTAGCTCATGAATGATTTCACCAGCTACCGGTGCAGCCACATGCGTAACGCGGAAAGTAGTTGGTCGGTGTTCACAGGCTTGGCCAAATATTCCGAAGCGCCAGCTTCGAGACATTTTTCGCGGTCGCCTTTCATGGCCTTGGCAGTGAGCGCGATGATCGGCAAGCGTCGTAGTGCGGGATTCTGCCGGATCACCTGCATGGTTTCATAGCCGTCCATTTCGGGCATCATGATGTCCATCAACACGATGGCCACGTCTTTTGTGGACTCCAGCGTCTTGATCGCCTCGCGCCCCGTGCCGGCCGTTAGCACCGTCATACCGCGCCGTTCCAGAACGCTGCTGAGCGCGAAAATATTTCGCACATCGTCGTCCACTACCAACACCTTCTTGTCCACCAGCGCTTCGTCCGAGCGGTGTAATCTCTCCAACATTCGCTGTTTCTCGAGTGGCAGGTCAGTGACCACGCGGTGCAGGAACAATGCTGTTTCGTCGAGCAGCCGCTCCGGAGATTCGACGTCCTTGACAACCACGCTGCGTGCCAACGTATGCAGTCGCGCGTCCTCTTCGGAAGACAAATCTTTGCCGGTGAAAACCACTACCGGCAAATCGCTTAACGTGGGGCTGTTACCGATGCGCTCCAGCACATCGAAACCTGACATATCCGGCAACCGCAGGTCCAGCACCACGCAATCAAAGGCGTTTTCATTCACGCTCATTAAGGCTTCCGTGCCGGTTTCCGCCACGGTAACGTCAATGTCTGTGTGCGTCAGCAGTTCGCGGATGCTCAATTGCTCCGCGGGATTGTCTTCCACCACCAGCAAACGCCGGCGTCGTGGCGCGGCATACGTTTTGATTTTTTCGAGTGCCGACTCCAATCCTTCCGGCGTCGTCGGCTTGGTTACGAAAGAGAATGCTCCGCGCGCCAATCCGTGATGGCGGTCCTCATCCATGGTCAGCATCTGCACCGGTATGTGTCGCGTGGCCGGATCCTGTTTCAAGTGATTTAACACCGTCCAGCCCAGCATGTCCGGCAGAAAAACGTCCAGTGACACAGCGGTCGGATGGTACTCGCGCGCCAGCGCCAGTGCTTCCGCGCCCCGTGAGGCCACCAGCACCTTGAATCCTTTGTCCCGCGACAGATCAGCCAGGACACGCGCGTAATGTGGATCGTCTTCCACGATCAGCAGCACATTATCGCCGGGCGCGAGGCTTTCGCGATCGTCGGGAATCGTTTCCGCAGGATGCTCCAGCAAGGCTGCGCCCGCGAGGTGGATAGCCGCTGCGGTCGCCGACGCTTTGCGCTCAGTGAGCGTGCCTATTGCGTTCGAAGGTCCAACGTAAGTCTTCGGCAAGTACAGCGTGAACGTGCTGCCTTTGCCCGGTTGACTCCGCAGTTGAATTTCTCCCCCCAGTAAACTGGCCAATTCGCGGCTGATGGCCAGCCCTAACCCGGTCCCGCCGTACTTGCGGCTGGTACCTGCGTCCGCCTGTTGGAAAGCCTCAAAAATAATCCTCTGCTTTTCCGTTGGTATGCCGATACCGGTATCGGAAACTTCAAAAGCTATTACGGATGCAGCCCCATTCAAAATCGGGTGATTTTCGCTCCACCCGCTATCCACCGGGGCAACCGACAGTCGCACGCCGCCGTGTTCCGTAAACTTGAACGCGTTGGATAGCAGGTTTTTCAGGACCTGCTGCAGTCGCTTCGAGTCGGTAACCAGGCTGCGCGTCAGATGCGGATCGGCGGCAACTTCAAAGGACAACCGCCGATTCTCTGCTTCGTGTTTGAACGGACGGCCAATCATTTCCAGCAGGCTCGCGAAAAATACTTCTTCCGCTTCGACCGAAACCGTTCCGGACTCAATCTTCGACAGGTCCAGAATGTCGCTGATCAAGTTCAGCAGGTCCGTGCCGGCGCCGTGAATGGTACGTGCGAACTCCACTTGCTTGGGCGTCAAATTGCTGTCGGCGTTGTCGCTCAGCTGCTGGCCCAGAACCAGAATGCTATTCAACGGGGTGCGCAACTCGTGCGACATGTTGGCTAGGAATTCCGATTTGTACTTGGAAGTGAGCGCCAACTCCTTGGCCTTTTCTTCCAGTGCGCGGCGCGCCTGCTCGATTTCCTGGTTTTTGCGTTCTACTTCGACGTTCTGTTCGGCGAGCTGCTGCGCTTTTTGCGCCAGTTGCTCGTTGGTCTGTTGCAATTCCTTCTGCTGCGTTTGCAGTTCGGTGGCTAATTGTTGCGATTGTTTCAGTAAGCCTTCCGTTTGCATGGTGGCTTCAATACTGTTCAGCACGATGCCAATGCTGGCGGTCAATTGCTCGAGGAAAGCCAGGTGCGACGCCGTAAAAGCGCTAAGTGAAGCCAGTTCAATAACCGCTTTAACGCGATCTTCGAACAACACCGGCAGCACAATCACATTTTTTGGTACCGCTTCGAATAATCCGGATCGCACCGGTACCGCGTTCCTGGGTACGTCCGAAATCAGCATCCGTCGTTTCTCAGCCGCGCATTGTCCAACCAGCCCTTCACCAACGCGCAGGTGTTGCCGGTGTCCTTCTTGGCCGTCATCCGCGAACGCCGACAACAGAACCATGCCCGCAGAATTTTCCGTTTCCATCTGGTAGATGACGCCTTGCTGCGCATTCACCAACGGAGCCAATTCCGAAAGCATCATGCGTCCTACCGACGTCAAGTCGCGTTGGCCCTGCAACATGCCCGTAAACCGCGCCAGGTTCGTCTTCAGCCAGTCCTGCTCGGCGTTACGATCCGTAGTCAAGCGCAGGTTGTCGATCATCGTGTTGATGTTGTCTTTCAGTTCCGCAACCTCACCGCTCGCTTCGACCTGAATCGAACGGGTCAAGTCGCCCTTAGTCACCGCCGTCGCCACCTCCGCGATGGCGCGCACTTGGTTGGTCAAATTGTCCGCCAACAGGTTTACGTTACCGGTTAAGTCCTTCCACGTTCCTGCCGCGCCGGGTACATTGGCTTGTCCACCGAGACGCCCTTCCACACCAACTTCGCGCGCCACGGTGGTCACCTGATCGGCGAACGTCGCCAACGTATCCGTCATGTTGTTGATGGTTTCAGCAAGCGCGGCAACTTCGCCCTTCGCGTTTACTGTCAGCTTCTGCGTCAATTCTCCGTTGGCGACTGCGGTCACGACTTTCACGATACCGCGCACCTGTTCGGTCAAATTGCTCGCCATGAAGTTTACGTTGTCGGTCAAATCCTTCCACGTGCCGGCCACGCCGGGAACCTTCGCTTGGCCTCCCAGTTTTCCTTCCGTACCCACGTCGCGCGCCACGCGCGTCACTTCGCCGGCAAACGCGTTCAATTGGTCCACCATCGTGTTGATAGTGTTCTTCAGCTCCAGAATTTCACCTTTGACGTCTACAGTGATTTTGCGTGACAAGTCGCCACGCGCCACGGCGGTAGTCACCTCCGCGATGTTTCGCACCTGGCCGGTCAAGTTTCCAGCCATGGAGTTTACTGAGTCCGTTAAATCCTTCCACGTTCCTGCCACTCCAGGCACGTTCGCCTGTCCTCCCAAGCGGCCTTCGCTGCCGACTTCGCGCGCGACGCGGGTGACTTCCGCGGCAAACGATCGCAACTGTTCCACCATCGTGTTCAGCGTTTCTTTCAACTGCAAGATTTCGCCGCGCACGTCCACAGTGATCTTGCGTGAAAGGTCTCCGCTCGCGATAGCCGTCGCTACTTCCGCGATGTTTCTTACTTGGCCCGTCAAGTTGCTAGCCATGAAGTTCACGTTGTCGGTCAAATCTTTCCACGTGCCGCCGACTCCGGGACCTTGCGCTTGCCCTCCGAGTTTCCCTTCTGTACCAACTTCGCGCGCCACGCGCGTCACTTCGCCAGCAAAGGCGTTCAACTGGTCCACCATGGTGTTAATGGTGTTCTTCAACTCCAGAATTTCACCTTTCACGTCCACTGTGATTTTGCGGGACAAATCACCGCGTGCCACGGCGGTAGTCACCTCTGCGATGTTTCGCACCTGACCGGTCAAGTTTCCAGCCATGGAGTTCACCGAGTCCGTCAAATCCTTCCACGTCCCCGCCACTCCAGGCACGTTGGCCTGCCCACCCAACCGCCCTTCGCTGCCGACCTCGCGCGCCACGCGCGTTACTTCGCCAGCAAATGCGTTCAACTGGTCCACCATCGTGTTGATGGTGTCTTTGAGCAGCAAAATTTCGCCGCTGACGTTTACCGTAATCTTCTTCGAAAGGTCGCCGCTCGCGATAGCCGTCGCCACTTCCGCGATGTTTCGCACCTGACCGGTGAGGTTGCTGGCCATGGAGTTCACCGAGTCGGTGAGGTCCTTCCACGTTCCCGCCACTCCAGGCACCAACGCTTGACCGCCCAACTTACCGTCTGTTCCAACTTCGCGCGCCACGCGTGTGACTTCCGAAGCGAACGACCTC